>NZ_DAMAAE010000002.1:0-257808 GCF_031986685.1 Moraxella sp. CTOTU47915 | reverse complement strand
TGCTCTAGCCTTTGCTTATCATTGGCTGAAGCTTTGAATGTTCAACAGAACCTAGTTTAAAATCATAACTGCAGATTTAAGCGTACTAAAAAAAGCAATGCTAACTGCTAACCACAAACCAACGATTAGGTATAAAGACAATGCAGTCATTTTATTAACAAGCTGAGAAATTACTAACATCATTCTACTTTTTCTAACAACATCGCATCACCGTAACTAAAGAAACGGTATTGTTGCTCGATGGCGTGCTGATAAGCCTGTTTGATGGGCTCACTGCCTGCAAACGCTGACACCAGCATCAATAGCGTGGATTTTGGCAAATGAAAATTGGTGATGAGCTTATCAATCACCCCAAACCTAAATGACGGATAAATAAAAATATCGGTGTCACCTGACCAAGCCGATAGCATCGGGTTTTCAAAACTGGCGGTTTTTTGAAACGCCGTTTCTAGCACCCGTGTCACAGTGGTACCGACCGCAATCACTTGCCCGCCACGGGCTTTGGTTTGGTTAATCAAATCGGCAGTCGCTTGGGGCAACTCAGCATATTCTGAGTGCATTTTATGGCGCAAAATATCCTCTGTCTTGACAGGGGCAAATGTGCCTGCACCGACATGCAAGGTGACAAAGGCGGTGTTGATGCCCTTGGACTTGAGTGCAGCCAATACGTTATCATCAAAATGCAAGCTTGCCGTCGGTGCGGCTACGCTGGCAAGTTTGGCTGGGTCATGAAATACCGTTTGATAGCGGGTTTCGTCATTGTCATCGGCATGGCGCTCAAAATAGGGCGGAATTGGCAGTTCACCATAGTGTTCAAGCACAGGCAATATCGGTTGGTCAAATTCTAGCAAAAATAAATTGTCCTCACGCCCCATTACCGTGGCATGAATGTTACCATCGGCAAGGCTCAACGTTTGCCCCTCTTTTGGGCTGCGGCTGGCGCGTACATGACACAAAGCGGTGTGCTTTTGGTTGCCAGTATCATCATCGGGCAAAATACGCTCAACCAATACTTCGACCGCGCCGCCACTGGCTTTTTGCCCAAACAGCCTTGCTTTCATGACCTTGGTGTCATTAAACACCACCAAGTCACCACTATTTAACAACTCTGGCAAATCCACAAATTGTTGGTCTTTGGGTTGACCATGGGCAGGCAAATACAGCAATCGAGAGGCGGAGCGCACCGCTAACGGATAGCGGGCAATGAGTTCATCGGGCAGTTGATAATCAAAATCATCTAAAGTTAAAGGCATTTGTGGGTTACTCGGTGATAGCAGAATCTTTGGCAAAGTGGACATTGGCTTTAGGAAATGGGCGGATTTTATCGGCGTCTGACCAAGCTTTGACCCAGTCATCAGGTGGCATATTGATATCTTTATAATCCAATGCGCTGAGCACTTGCTCAGTCGGCAAAACCTTGCCAGTCACGATGTTGGTGATACCGGTGCGCAGCAGCGCAGAGCAAGTCGGCTGACCTTTGACCCACATGCTTTGCTCAATATAAAACCAGCGCTCATCGACTGCTATCAGTCGGGTTTTGATGGTGACCTTATCAAATAAACGGACACGCTTACGATATTGGATGGTACTACCAGCGACCACCAGCCCCCAGCGATGCTTGAATAATTTTTTGGCAAGCCCAGAGCGAATGGCAAGATCGTTTCGCCCCAAATCAAACAGCGTAAAAATACGCCCGTTGTTCATTTCAAAAAAATTGTCAATATCGTTGATATTAGCAGTCAAGGTGATTTCGCTGGTATCGGTTAATTGAAGCGAATGACCTTGCTTTTGTTTAATCGCGCTTTTGATGGCATGGGTGCCCAGTCGTAAAAAAGGATACATGGTTGTTCTCAATCTAAATTTGTGCCACATTATAGGTAAATCGCGCTTGTTTAGCAAAATTTGTCACTATCATTACCCGACAAGTCACTATAATTACCCTACAAAAGGAAAGCAAATGACCAATCAATCACAGGTAGCAGCGCAACCCTTATCAGCGGACGCTAAAAAGGTATTAGATTTTTGGTTGCAGCAAAATACCAAGCCATTTTGGTTTGCCAAAGATGAGGATTTTGATAAAACCGTAACGGCTAAATTTTTAGCCACACTTGAGCAAGCCAAACGAGGCGAGTTAGGGGATTGGCGAGCCAGTACAAAAGGGCGACTGGCAGAAATCATTGTATTGGACCAGTTTTCGCGCAATATTTTTCGAGATTCTTCACAAGCTTTTGCCCAAGATGGCATGGCGTTAGTATTGGCACAAGAAATCGTCAAACAGCCAGATTTTGACAAGTTGAATCAAGACGAACGCAATTTTGCTTTAATGCCTTTTATGCATGCAGAATCGGCAACCATTCATCAGCAGGCGTTGCCACTGTTTAAAAAATACGCCAGTGCCGATACGTTAGCGTTTGAATATAAGCATCAAGCCATTATTGAGAGATTTGGGCGTTATCCGCACCGCAATGCGATTTTGGGTAGACAATCCAGTGATGAGGAAATTGCCTTTTTACAACAACCCAACTCGTCATTTTAACTTTTATTAAGTTGTTGCTGGGTCGCCCAATCAATATGTTCTTGTGTATTTTCGCTTAGCATGGGGCGTTTTTGTTGCAATTTGTCAATAATTGCTTGGCTAAACGGCGCATTACCCAAGGCTACCGCCACATTGCGCATAAAATTGTCGTAGCCAGTGCGGCGAATCGGCGAGCCTTCAGTTTTTGTCAAAAAATCCTGTGCATCCCACGCCCATAACTCAAGCAATGACACCTCATCTAAACGGTGACGGGGATTAAAATCCTCAATCGTCGCTAATCTGGCAAATTTATTCCAAGGACAAATCAACTGACAATCATCACAGCCAAAAATGCGATTGCCGATTTTGGGGCGAAGTTCTACAGGGATTTTGCCATCTAATTCAATGGTTAAATACGAAATACACAGCCGTGCATCGACATCATAATGCCCGGTGGGTGTTTTGCGGATGGCATGGGTAGGGCACACATGAATACAAGCCCGGCAACTGCCACAATGCGATAATGTGGTTTCGATTTGCTTTTTATCCTCTGCCAAAGGCAAGCTGGTGAATAATTCCCCCAACACAAAAAATGACCCCGCTTTTGGATGAATCAGC
Organism: Moraxella sp. CTOTU47915; assembly: GCF_031986685.1. Classification (NCBI taxonomy): domain Bacteria; kingdom Pseudomonadati; phylum Pseudomonadota; class Gammaproteobacteria; order Moraxellales; family Moraxellaceae; genus Moraxella; species Moraxella sp. CTOTU47915. Next base: position 254,675 of record NZ_DAMAAE010000002.1, on the reverse strand, counting down.
AAGGTGTGTTTGCCTGTCCAGCCCAAACCTGCTTGCTCAGCCAACGCGCGCTCAAATATAGGCGCGGAGTCGCTAAAGGGGCGAAATACAAAGTCGTTGGCATATTGCGGATAATCGGTGGTCAGTTTGTCTTGAATCAGTCTAGCTAGGGTTTTTAGTAACCCTCGCATGGTTTTATGATAATCACGTCCGCGAGCATAGCGGGCAATAATCGCTGAGTTGGGGCGCTCGTTGTCTGGCACACTGCGTTTGGGCGGCGGCGTGACCAAATAATCTAAACGCACGCTAATGATACTTTGCGTCCTATCGACTAACAGGGCAGGGTTAGCACGTTTATCATGATTGTCTTCAAAAAACAGCATATCCCCATGTTTACCTTGTGCTAGCCAGGTTTGCAAGGCATCAAGCTGTTTGCTAAATATGGGATTGGCGGGATGGACAAAGCCACAATCAGCAAACCCTAACGCCTTGGCTTGCGCTTTTATCCAGCCCTTGAGTGCATTAAGTTCGTTTGTAGTGTCCAACATGCCAACAACCAGATAAAATTAAAATGCTATTATAGCAAAATAAACACCTACCACATCATTGGATCATCTTATGCAAAGTAATGCACAAACGGATAAAAATACTGTGATGCAAAACGCCATTGCCTTATATAGCCCCAAACAAATTTATGAGATTGAAAAAAACTGGTTCAGCAAAAATGACAGTTTTGCCTTGATGCAACAAGCGGCATGGCAACTTGCACACATCATCAAGCAGGAAAGTAGCAATCAAAAAAGCAGTCACCCTCAAAAAAGCAGTCACCTTCAAAAAAGCAGTCACACTCAAAAATCGGTATTGGTAGTGGCAGGCGCGGGTAATAATGGCGGCGATGCTTGGTTGGTGGCGCATTATGTCAACCAGCTTTGCCCACATTGGTCAGTTACCCTAGTACAAGTCGCAGCGCCTACCACCCTTGACAGCCAAACAGCAAAGCACCTGTACCAGTCAAACTGTGCAAATGCGGCAAAATATCTGACTTTGACAGCATTTTTACAGCCATTTTATGAGCTTGGTTTGAGCTATCAGTATGATGTGGTGATTGATGGGTTATTGGGGATTGGACTTGATGGCAAGCCTAGCGCTGATTGTCAGACAATCATCAATTGGATTAATCAATACCGCAAGCAAAGTGACTCTTGTCAAGTCATCAGCATCGATGTACCCAGCGGACTTAATGCCGCCACGGGCGAAGTGTATGATGATACTGCGATTAAAGCAGACAAGACACTTTGTTTAATCGGGCGAAAGGTCGGGCTGCATATGGGAGATAGTAAAGATTATGTTGGCGCCGTTATCGATGTGCCTTTGCTCCCTGTTGAGCTATCAAGCATCTTGTTACATTCCACGCTACCTAACTTGCCACAACGTCAGCAGGTGAGCCATAAAGGTACGTATGGTCATGTACTCATCATCGGCGGCAATCGATTACAGGATGGGCATGGCATGGCAGGAGCGGCGATATTGGCCGCCAGTGCAGCATTGAGCAGTGGCGCAGGCAAAGTCACCGTTGCTTGTCATGGTGATTTTCATTCATCCATTGTCACCGCTTTGCCCAATGCCATGACCGCGGATTTACACAATATCGCTAGCGTCATCGAGCTGATTAACGCGGTGGATGTGGTTGCCATCGGCATGGGTTTAGGTAGAGATAAAGCAACGTTAGAGTTATTTAACCAATATCTTACGGCCATCAAACAATCAGAGAAGTTATGTGTTATTGACGCTGATGGTTTATACCATTTGGCAGATTGGGCAGGCACGAGTGACGGTTTAAATGCGCCAATTCAACCAAGATTGGGACAGTCAAACCAACGGTTTTACCTAACGCCGCATTCAGCGGAAGCAGGACGTTTGCTCAATCAACCCTATGCTGACATTGATCGAGACAAAATCAGCGCAATTCGGGCATTAGCTGACCAATATGGAGGCAATTGGCTTATCAAAGGGGCGCAAACGATTGTGCTTGAAGGTGACAGTCTTGAGCGTGACAGCATTGATATTTGCGGCTTGGGTAATGCCGGTATGGCAACGGCTGGCATGGGCGACTGCTTGGCAGGTCTGATGGCGGGCTTATTGGGGCAAGCAATTGCCGCCCCCATGCTAACCTCCGTGCTCATACATGCCAAAGCGGGTGATACGTTAGCAGAAAAAATGGGTGAATATGCATTGCAGGCCAATCACATGGCATCGGCAATCGGTGACATCATCCATCAAATCACGGACCATTAAAATCACGGCAGGTTAACAAGGTTCAATAGAAAAAAGGTGAGAATTCACTCACCTTTAACCTTTACACACCGTTAATTTTAATTGAATGCTAAAGTTATATAGCATGCAAAATTATTTACAGTATTGGCTCACCGTTTGCGCGACTTGCTGACGGCGTAGCTCAATTTCACGACCATCTAAATATTTACGTTCACCTTTATTATCCATTTCATAGACTCGCCCGCCTTGGTTTAGATTAGCAAGGGTATTTTGTAATGATTTACAGCGCTCAGCATCTTGCTGTTTTTTGAGTTGCTGATTTTGTGCTTCAAGTTCAGCAGCACGTTTTTGATCGGCTGTCAGCGTTGGTGATACACCTGATGCAGCACCTGTGCTATTGCCAGCGGTTGCAGGTGCACGACTACTAGGTCCAAGTTCACGGGTATTAATCACTTGCACTTGTCGCAAATTAACACCATTGGTTGGCGCATATTGGCTATAATGCGGCACACCATTTTTGTCAGTCCACTTGTAGTAAGTGGCTGCATTTGAACTCGCCATAACGAATGGTGATAACATGAGTGATAACAAAAACAGTGGCTTTAACATTGTTTTTCCTATGCAAGAAACGAGAAAATTATGCGATAGCCTATCACAGCTTGATAGCTTTTAGCAGTAAATTTCGACAAGATAATCGTTTAATTTCCTAAAGGTAATTTTCTAAAAATGACTGGCTCAATCAGTCTGAGATTTTAAAGTTTATCAATCCTTAAAACCAAGCCTTAAAATCAAGCTTCAGACAATTCATTTATCTATAACTAAAAGTTATAAATCCTAGTAGCTTTTTTTTATTGACAAGTGTTAAAAAAACTCACATCATAAGTCCTCTACTGGTCGTTAGTAACAATTATCGTTGGTTACTAATTGGTAAAATCTAAGCTAATTGGCGCTATCCGCTGATTAGGCTCTACAATTGGATGAGAGCATTTTTTACCGTTGTTGTTGTTTATGAATCTAAACAAAAGAATCTAACAACCCTGACTTATCGGTCAACAAAGACAAAAAGTAGCCATCAATTTATACATTACGTAATTTTTGTGATGCTTTCTTTTTTGGTTATCATGCTTTTTGCCCTCGTCTGATTTGTTCACTGTTACCTTATGGCAGTGTTGAAGATTCTTGCTAATCATTTAGCAATTTTTATCTAAAACAACTTCCCAGTATCATTTTTGAAGACGACCATAAAAGGTGATGACAGTGACTCAAACTACCCAAGCTCCCAATATGACGGGAGAAAACCAAACGGCTCACGCTGCACCCAATTTTGACAAAAAAACCGCCAAAGCCTCAGCAGGTGAACCTGTGATGATGTCTGGTGCAGAAATGCTGGTGCAAGCGCTAATTGACGAAGGTGTCGAATACATTTTTGGCTATCCAGGCGGCGCCGTGTTGCATATTTATGATGCTTTGTTCAAACAAGATAGCATTGAGCACATCCTCGTGCGTCACGAACAAGCAGCGGGTCATATGGCAGATGCTTATTCCCGTGTCACAGGTCAAACAGGGGTGGTATTAGCGACATCAGGTCCAGGCGCCACCAATACGGTTACTGCCATCGCAACCGCGTTTATGGATTCCATTCCGATGGTTATCATCTCAGGTCAGGTGCCTTCAAGCCTCATCGGTGATGATGCGTTCCAAGAAACTGATATGATTGGTGTGTCACGTCCTGTCGTCAAACACAGTTTTCAAGTACGTCATGCCAGCGAAATCCCAGAAATCGTTCGCAAAGCATTTTATATTGCAAGCTCTGGTCGCCCAGGTCCTGTGGTGATTGATGTACCTAAAGATAAAACTGCGCCTAACGAAAAATTCCCTTATCATTTCCCTGAGTCGGTCAGTATGCGTTCTTACCAACCATCGGTTCGCGGTCATTCAGGACAAATTCGTAAAGCCATCGAAACCTTAATTGCAGCCAAACGCCCTGTTTTATATTCAGGTGGTGGCGTGATTGCGTCAAACGCAAGTGCAGAATTAACCGCATTGGCCCGTTTACTTAATTTGCCTGTGACTAATACTTTGATGGGATTGGGCGCTTATCCAGGGTCGGATAAACAGTTTTTAGGTATGCTTGGGATGCATGGTACGTATGAAGCCAATATGACCATGCACAATTCAGATGTGATTTTGGCAGTGGGTGCGCGTTTTGATGACCGTGTGACCAACAATACGCAAAAATTCTGTCCAAACGCTAAAATTATCCATATTGATATCGACCCTGCATCAATCTCAAAAACCATCAACGCACATATCCCGATTGTCGGTGATGTAAAAAATGTGCTAAGCGATATGCTCGCCGTATTAACAGAAAATAACGCACAGCTTGACCAAGCCGCGCTAAATGATTGGTGGGCGCAAATCAATGAATGGCGTAAACGTCATGGTCTACGCTATGACAAAGACGACAGCAATGGCATGAAACCACAGCACGTTGTTGAGCGCTTATATGAGTTAACGCATGGTAAAGCTATCATCACATCTGATGTGGGTCAGCACCAAATGTTTGCCGCCCTATACTATAAATATGACGAACCCCGTCAATGGTTAAACTCAGGTGGGTTAGGCACCATGGGGGTAGGATTACCTTATGCAATGGCAGCCAAACTTGCTAACCCAGAGCGTGATGTGGTCTGTATCACCGGTGAAGGCTCAATTCAGATGAATATCCAAGAGCTATCAACTTGCCTACAATATAACTTACCAGTAAAGATTTTAAATCTTAACAACGCCCAGTTGGGTATGGTCAAGCAATGGCAAGATATGATTTATGAAGGTCGCCATTCGCACTCTTATATGGATTCATTGCCAGATTTTGTCAAACTTGCAGAAGCTTACGGTCATGTCGGTATCCAAATCACTGACCCAGCCAAACTTGATGAACAACTTGCTTATGCCTTATCACTCAAAGATCGATTGGTATTTATCGATGTGCTAGTCGATAAAAACGAGCATGTTTATCCAATGCAATTAGCAGGTCAGTCAATGCGTGATATGTGGTTAGCCAAAGGGGAGCGTACCTAATGAAACATTTAATTTCTGTCTTAATGGAAAATGAATCAGGGTCACTGTCTCGTGTGGTGGGCTTATTTTCACAACGTGGCTACAATATCGAGACACTGAACGTTGCCCCAACCGATGACCCGACTTTATCGCGTTTGACCTTGACCACAGATACCGATCAAAATAAGATTGAGCAAGTGACCAAACAGTTGCACAAGCTGATTGAAATCGTTAAAGTAACCACGCTGACCGATAATGTACATATTGAGCGCGAACTCATGCTGATCAAAGTACGTGCCACGGGTAGCAACCGCGAGGAAGTCAAGCGCTGTGCGGATATCTTCCGTGCAAGTATTGTTGATATCACGCCCAATGTCTATACCATTCAAATTGTCGGTGACACCGCAAAATTGGACGGCTTTATCGAATTGATGGGACGTGAACGCATTTTAGAGGTCGTACGTTCTGGTGTTATTGGTATCGCTCGGGGTGAAAAAATCCTCAGCGTCTAAATTTACCAACCTTTTAATAGTAGTTGTTTTTTACACAAGGAAATAGTTATGAACATTTTTTATGATAAAGATTGTGATCTATCAATCATCCAAGGCAAAAAAGTTGCGATTATCGGTTACGGATCACAAGGTCACGCCCATGCATTAAACCTAAAAGACAGCGGTGTTGATGTCACCGTAGGTCTTCGTAAAGATTCATCATCTTGGAAAAAAGCAGAAAATGCCGGTCTAAAAGTGGCTGAAGTAGAAGAAGCAGTCAAGCAAGCCGACCTAGTCATGATTTTGACCCCTGACGAATTCCAAAAACAATTATACAATGACGTGATTGAGCCAAACATCAAACAAGGTGCCACGCTTGCGTTTGCCCATGGTTTCTCAATCCATTACAACCAAGTGGTACCTCGTAAAGACCTAGACGTCATCATGATTGCGCCAAAAGCACCGGGTCATACCGTGCGTAACGAATTTGCCACAGGCGGCGGTATTCCTGACTTAATCGCCGTTTACCAAGATGCCTCTGGTCAAGCCAAACAAGTCGCATTGTCTTACGCGATGGGCGTCGGCGGTGGTCGTTCAGGCATCATCGAAACAACGTTCAAAGACGAAACTGAAACGGACCTATTTGGTGAGCAAGCGGTACTGTGTGGTGGTGCGGTTGAACTGGTCAAAATGGGCTTTGAAACCTTGGTTGAAGCAGGTTATGCCCCAGAAATGGCGTACTTTGAATGTCTACACGAATTAAAATTGATTGTAGACTTGATGTACCAAGGCGGTATTGCTGATATGAACTATTCAATTAGTAACAACGCAGAATATGGTGAATACGTGACAGGTTTAGAAGTTATTAATGACCAATCACGTGAAGCAATGCGTAATGCCCTAAAACGTATCCAATCAGGCGAATATGCAAAAATGTTTATCGCTGAAGGTATGTCAAATTACCCATCAATGACAGCGCGCCGCCGTCAAACCGCTGAGCATGAAATCGAAAAAACAGGTGCCAAACTTCGCGGTATGATGCCTTGGATTACCTCAAGCAAAATCATCGATAAAGAGAAAAACTAGTTTTGCACCCAGTTAGGTTTACCAATGGCATCATACCCAATTGGTAAAAACAATAAAATGACAATAACCCTGCGCTGTGTAAAGTTACATGGACAGGGTTTTTTAGTATAAAATAATGGGTATCGATATAAAGTTTATGAGATTTGTTTTGAATATAGCGTCTGTTTGGCAATTGTCCACTGCAACTTTGTTACACACTTTTAGCGGTATGAGTGCTTTGCCTGCATTGGCAAATCCTTTGAATCACCTAATAGGGGATAGCTATACGTTAAATTGGCAAGCAATTTATCTGGTCGGTACGTTAATTGTCGCCCTACTGATTGCCTATGAATCCGTAGTTTTAAAGAAAAACTTGGGAAAACTGCCGCAATCAACGTTATTTAGCGTGAGCTCCATATTAGAAACTGTGTGGCTTATGGTATCCGTGGTCGCCGTATATTATGGCGGATTTAGTAGTATTGCCAAAGTCGTGCCATTTGCCTATATTTTATATAGCGTATTTGGTTGGATTTACGGATTTTATCTACTCAAAGATCAGGCAAGCGATATTAAAGATGTTGATGATATGAGTATGCCCATCAAATATATGGACTATAGCCTATCATTTTCACTGGTGATTATGGTGACCAGCATTGCGATATTTATCAATATGTTGATGAACGGCGTAATCGCTTTTAATCTAGCTTAATAAAGTCAATTTAAATCCCTTTTTAATTGTAACTTTGTGGTAAAAAGTTCAAAAAATAGTAGGTGAAACGCTAAAACTAGGCTATACTGTGATTATTCGCTAAAATACACTTAACAAACTTTTGGCGATGACAATTTATAACACCCTGTATTTACCTAAGTAATTGCAAGCGTTATAGATAACATAGTTAATTTTTAATGTAGGATTTTTTATGTCAGATAAAGCTACTGGTACTGTAAAATGGTTCAATGAGAGCAAAGGTTTCGGCTTCATCGCTCAAGACAATGGCGGTCAAGACGTTTTTGCTCATTACAGTGCAATCCAAGGTTCAGGTTTTAAAACACTTAAAGAAGGTCAACGTGTGAGCTTCGTATTGAGCCAAGGTCAAAAAGGCCCACAAGCCGAACAAATTGAAGCACAATAATAATAACTACAAGCTTAATTGTTTGTTTATTAACTGCTTATCTTAATTAGCTTGCAATAAAGAAAAACAACCAGACGATAGGTTGTTTTTTTTTTGCGCATTTTTTGTGAAAATGTGGATATATCAAGCACAAGACATTGTATGTTGAATATTTAGTTAAAAAATTTCCCTAATTATTTTAGTTATGATATATTCGAAAAATTCAAGAATTTTTGATGTTTTCCAACCATTTTTTTATGACTTAAAATTCATAGGATTTTCTTGATTTGTTGGGTAAGTTATCGCAACATATATTATTAACGAAGATAATGGGTATTGTGAGTATTCACAGTATAACTATTCTTTTTAACTTGCTAAGTTAGCTCACCAAGCTAGTTTAAGTTAACAAGAATAGGATGTTCATTTTATCATGACTGGGGATACTTGGATTTATCCTCCTTTTTTAATTCATATAACAAACGAGGAACGTATGAAAGCATTAGTTGCTGTTAAACGTGTAGTTGACTATAACGTAAAAGTTCGTGTAAAAGCGGACAACACTGGTGTTGACTTAACCAATGTTAAAATGTCTGTAAACCCATTTGATGAGATTGCTGTGGAAGAAGCCGTACGTCTACAAGAAGCGGGCGTGGTCTCTGAAATTGTTGTTGTATCTATCGGACCAAAAGAAGCACAAGAACAAATCCGTGGTGCAATGGCACTGGGTGCAGATCGTGGTATTTTAGTTGAAACTACCGACACTGTGCGTCCACTACAAGTCGCAAAAATTTTAAAAGCGATTGCACAAGCTGAAGCTGCTGACATCATTTTACTAGGCAAACAAGCGATTGATGATGACAACAACCAAACAGGTCAAATGCTAGCGGCATTACTAGACGTGGGTCAAGCAACCTTTGCATCACAAGTAAAAGTCGAAGGTGGTAGCGTCAACGTAACACGTGAAATCGATGGGGGCTTACAAACCGTTCAGTTATCATTGCCTGCGGTTGTCACCACTGATTTACGTTTAAATGAACCACGTTATGCCAAACTGCCTAACATCATGAAAGCGAAGAAAAAACCATTAGAAGAGAAAAAACCAGAAGATTATGGTGTTTCTACCGCTAGTAACATTCAAATCGTAAAAGTAACGCCACCTGCAGAACGTAAAGCGGGTGTTAAAGTTAAATCGGTTGACGAGTTAGTCGATAAATTAAGAAACGAAGCTAAAGTTATCTAATCACTTAACTACCTTCAATTTAATTCGTCATTTAACGATAGCGATTATCAAATATTAAGGAAAATCTCATGGCAATTTTAGTATATGCAGAACATGATAATAAAGAGCTGAAAAAAGCAACACTCAACACCGTAACGGCAGCAAGCAAAATCGGTGGCGATATCGTTGTATTAGTTGCAGGTCTTGGCTGTGAAGCCGTAGCAGAACAAGCCGCTAAAGTAGCGGGTGTATCAAAGGTGCTTTGTGCAAGTAATGCTGCTTTTGAACATCAACTGGCTGAAAACGTTGCTAAACTAGTGGTATCGCTTGCAGGTGATTATAGCCATATCGTGGTACCAGCAACAACCACAGGTAAAAACTTCTTACCACGCGTTGCCGCTTTGTTAGACGTAAATATGCTAACTGATGTAACCGCTGTGATTGATGCAGAGACATTTGAACGTCCAATCTACGCAGGCAATGCCATTGCAACGGTTAAAGATACTGAAAGCAAAAAAGTTATCACAGTTCGTACCACTGCATTTGATGCAGCGGCAGCAGAAGGCGGCGCAGCCAGTATAGAGCAAGTAAGCGCAGGCGAAGATGCGGGCAAATCAAAATTTGTCGGTGAAGAGTTGGCAAAATCTGATCGTCCAGAATTAACTGCTGCAGAGATTGTTGTATCAGGTGGTCGTGCATTAGCCAGCGGTGAAAACTTCACCAAGTATATTGAACCACTGGCTGATAAACTAGGCGCTGCGATGGGTGCATCACGTGCCGCAGTTGACGCAGGTTATGTGCCAAACGACCTACAAGTGGGTCAAACCGGTAAAATTGTCGCGCCAAACCTATACATTGCCGCAGGTATCTCAGGTGCCATTCAGCATTTGGCAGGTATGAAAGATTCAAAAGTTATCGTTGCCATCAACAATGACCCAGAAGCGCCTATCTCTCAAGTGGCTGATTATTTCCTAGAAGGTGATATTTTTACAGTCTTGCCAGAACTAACTAGCAAATTGTAATTGCCGCTATCATCAGCTACTAAGCGATAAATATATAGGCGATAAATATAAAAAAACCTCATGCTTTTTGAGGTTTTTTTATTTGCTATTTACTGGCTAAGCACTGACTTAATTATCGCTAAAAGTATATTGATTGTTGTATAGCGACTAGGTAATATAATAAAAATTATGGGATTTTATTGATAGTTAATTTTTTGGGAATAAATTGTGAAAATGGATTTAAAAAAATTCCGTACAGAGATGCAGCAGCGGCTTAGCGAGCAGCAACTAGACAATGTGAAAGTACGTCCCTTTATCTGTTCAGGGTCACCCCTTAATTGCAAGATTATGATGGTCGGCTACAATCCAGCGCGCGAAGTTAATTTAGACGTGTTTGATGCCGATATTTGGGATGATGACATGGGATTTGACCGTGAATCGTTTGCTGAGCATTATGACATCGCGAGCTACAATGATGATTTACAGTGGAATCGCAACCATATATTTCAGCAAAATTTGATTGATGAAATCTCAAATCATCCGGTGATTGAAACCTACCTTTATAGTGTCATCACCCCTAAGAAGACTTTACTAAGCCCTCAGCATAAACACACCCATTTATTTGATTGGCTATATGGTATTCTCAAACCTGTTTTAATCATTACCCAAAATATGGATGTCATTAAATATTTTGAGCGAGAAGCCAATAAAACTCTTGTGAGAAATACATTTAACGCCATTACTTATCGCGATTTACACTGTGTGATTTTGCCCATCAGCCATTTATCCAAAAAATGGAATGACACCGAAATGTACCATTTGAAAGCAGAAATTGATGAGCTGTTTAATTTAATTACTGTTTAGAGAATAGTGTTTAATTGATAAATTTATAAACCAATAATAAAAAAACCTAACAGCATCATCTGTTAAGCTTTTATAATTAAAGATAAAATTTATAACCAACCTGCCTTTTTAAAGCGATAGTAAAGCGTGAAACAAATGGTCAAAATAACGGCTAATAAGACATAGTAGGCATAATGCATTTTTAGTTCAGGCATATTTTCAAAGTTCATCCCATAAATCCCTGCGACCGCGGTCGGAACCGCGAGGATACCTGCCCAAGCGGCAAGTTTTCGTACCACATCATTCTGACCCGTATTTACCACTGCCATGTAAGTATCCATGGCAACACTGAGCATTTCGTTGAGTCCATTGACCGCATCGAGCGCACGCAGTAGATGGTCATTGACGTCGCGAAAATACGGTTTGGCTTGGCTAGGGAAACTTGGAATCAAATCAGTCTTTTTATGATTGATAAAAAAATTACAGATATCTTGTACGGGCAAGATGACAGCACGCATATGTACGAGCTGTGATTTTAATTCATACAAATTGCGCAGTGTATGCTTGTTAAAGTTTTCAGAGAAAATTTCCCGTTCTTGCTCGCGCAAATAACGCCCTAATTTTTCAGTGATAGGTAAATAGTTATCGACGATAAAGTCTAAGATGGCATGCAGCACAAAGATGGGTCCAAGGCGCAATTTTTCTGGTCGGCGATGACAAAAATCTCGCACACTTTGGTAGCTATGAGAGGCACCTTGACGAATAGTGATGATATATTGCTTGCCCATAAAGATGGCCGTAGTGCCATAACGAATGGTGTTTTCGGTCAATTTGGCGGTTCGTACCACCACGAACACACTATCATTACCATAGCTTTCAACTTTGGCGCGTTGATGTTCAGCAAAAGCATCTTCAATGGCAAGTTCGTGCAAGTCAAATGCCTCTTGAACTTCTCGAATGGTTTCGATACTTGGGTCGTGTAGTCCTACCCAAACAAATACATTGTTGTTGGATAATTCGCGGCGCACATCATCAAGTTTAATCTCGCCGATTTTTTCCCCAGATTTACGAGAGTAGGCGAAGCAGTTGGCAATCTCATTTTTCCCTTTAAAGCGATCTTCGGTGATTTCAGCTTCAGGGTTGTACTCAGGGGGTGGTACATCGGTCGGTGCATAGACTTCGACAGTGCCGTCATCGTCATAATTTTCGCCATAGATATAACTATCATCACCGTGCAAATCGAGTTCTTCATCAGTGATTTCATCATACATGACATCCGCATTGGCAAGGGTAAAAGAATCCGTCGACATATCATGTGGCGGATTAAGTGTTGAGGCTAACGGCAGCGTGACGTGCTGGGTCGTCTGAGTGGGGTGCTCTAATAAATCGTCGCTGCGTTCAGATAAATTTTTGTTTTGGTGGGGTGGCGTCATAACCAAAAACCTCGCTATCACGATTTGAAAGAGTTGTATCAGATCGAATAAATGTGTCCAGTCGTTATCAAAGTACTTAAAAGGTAGCAACCACAAAACAGCAAGTAAACATCAAAGTAGGCAAATGCGCCTGTGTGTTCTTGCTATTTTGTAACTCTCAGTGATTTTTAAACGAATAAAAAAAGAAGTCATGCATTAACAATGCAATCATACGGCTAAAATTAGATGGATAATGATAACAGTGAAAAATGACAATCTCAAGATAATTATACGTGACAGACCGCTAAAACCTAGTTGAATCTAGTTAACCATGGACTTAGCAACGGGGATTTTTTCACTATCGCCTTAAATAGCGTACTGCTGCAGTGTTTCTATATCTACTAACTCTAAGAGGCTCTCATGGCATGCGGCAAGCTTTAGCGGCGGCGCAACCCCCGCATCCAATGCTTCCACCCAGCGTAGGGCACACAAGCACCAAAAATCATTGGGCTGCAGCCCTGGAAAACCAAATTCGGGTAAAGGTGTCACCAAATCATTGCCTTTGGCAACAGAAAATTCTAAGAATTCTCGGGTCATTTTGGCGCAAACCGTGTGTAAGCCGACGTCACCAGCGCCAGTATGACAAAAACCATTTCGATAATAACCTGTTAACGGGTCAAAACAGCAACTCGCTAATGCGGTACCCAGTACATTGGTTTGGTTTAATTCAGCTTTTGGATGATAGGACATAGTGAGCTCTTTTTACGTTTTGATTGGGCTAGATGGATGATTGGCTAAAGTTGAGAGATAGATGTTGGTAGTTTTTCTAAAGCAGTACTCTGAGTTTTTTGCATAAAATCTCGCTGATAAAATTGCTCCAGTGCCGCTTTGTTTGCCTCAGTGACTGCCTTGTCAAACACCTCAGCCAAACGTAATTTTAAATACCCTAAGGCAATGCCAAAAAAGATTTGGCCGAGCGCATCGCTTTGTGCATCGAGCTGTGGTGCATTGGGGAGTAAATTCGACAATAGACTAGTTGAGCGCTCAATAAATGGATGTGGGGTAGTGCTTGATGGTTGAAAGCGCTCGGTGGCAAAGGCGCGAACAGTTTGATTGATAATGCCTAAGCTCAGGCTTATTAAAGCGGCAGATTTTTCATCAGCGAAAATTTGCGGCATCAGATGCGCCAAAATCACACTGCTTTCGGTGATGAGTAATTGATTATCGGTGAGCAGGGCAGGTACTTGGCTAAAAGGGTTGACCGCTAATAATTCTTGTGGGTTTTCCCAAGGCATGACAAATATAAGCTCGGCATCGATTTGCTGGCGTAAACAGGCGACCATCACGAGACGGGCGAAAGGGGAAGTAGTTGAGACAAAGAGTTTCATGGGTGAATTGGATTTCCCTATACTGGTTGCATGGCTGTAAGTTTTAATAAATAAGTTTCAAAAAATTTTATAGGAGTTTAGCATAAAAAATTGGGCAATAAAAAAATGCCTAACCCCAGTGAAGCTATGATACAATGAAAAGGAAAAGTGCCCTTATTTTATTCTTTGCTTATTTTATTTTTGTAAGTGCCCTTCTCATCGATTATTCTATGATTTTACATGGTAATTCATGGTCTATGTTTTCATATGGCCGCTTGTTGTCATGTCTAGTGATATATCATTTAATCATCCTTAGGATTTATTGTGTCAAATTTAGCATCAAATTCCACAAATGTGGCAAATCAGTCTGCTTTTTATCTTAATACAAAAAATACTTGGCTATTACCCGATGGGGTTGTCGACTTACTATCAACCGAAGCGGTAAAGCAAGAAACCCTGCGTTATCAATTGACCCGTATTTTAATCAGCCATGGCTATGAATTTATTAGCCCGCCTATGATTGAATATACCGAAAGCTTGCTCGGCTATGCGTCTGAAGATGTTAAATTACAAACTTTTAAAATCATTGATCAGCTAACCGGTCGGCTCATGGGGGTACGCGCAGATATCACCCCACAAATTGCGCGGATTGATGCGCGTCTACACAATAATCAAGACACTAGTAACCCATCAAAATCAATTTCCCGCTATTGTTATGCAGGGCATGTAATCTATACCATGCCAAAGGGCTTATTTGGTTCGCGCACCCCGCTACAGTTGGGGGCTGAGATTTTTGGTACCGACTCACTAGCCAGTGAAGTGGAGCTATTAGATGTGCTATTTACCTTGTTAGATAGCACGGATGTGATTGTACGCTCGCATATTGATATTGGTCATGTGGCGATTTTTCAGCAGCTTTGCCAGCTTGCCAGTGTACCTACGTATCTGCAAGAAAAACTCATTGAGCTCTATGCCAATAAAGCGTTACCTGAGCTGAAACTTTTGACCAGCAAAATGCGCCAGTTTGGCGAACTTGCCAACGATTTTTATGTGCTTGGCGAGGCAGGTAATGACTTGCAAAAACTGAGTGAACGTCTATCAACTCAAGCCAAACACGATGCTATCATTGCCAAAGCCTTGTCTGATTTGACTTATCTGGTGAGTTATCTCGAAGAGCACTGGGATGCCAATGTCAGTGTCGATGTCACAGGATTGGGATATCACTATCATACAGGCGTTGTCTTTAATGTGTACGTGGCAGATGAGTCATTGCCGCTGATTCGTGGTGGTCGTTTTAGTAATCATTTTCATCATGAAGTTGATAAT
Organism: Moraxella sp. CTOTU47915; assembly: GCF_031986685.1. Classification (NCBI taxonomy): domain Bacteria; kingdom Pseudomonadati; phylum Pseudomonadota; class Gammaproteobacteria; order Moraxellales; family Moraxellaceae; genus Moraxella; species Moraxella sp. CTOTU47915. The sequence continues at coordinate 239,526 of NZ_DAMAAE010000002.1, read as the reverse complement.
ACCGATGCCGTGCGTTCCGGCGTTGGGTTTAGCTGCGAGCTAAACCGTTGGCAAAATCATATCCAAGTACATGAGCAGCCTTTTACCGTGGTGCCTTATAGCCATGTACAAACTATTTTACATGTACCCAATCATCCTGATGCGCCAGCGCTCAAACAAGCGATTGACTCACTACGCCAAGAAGGGCATCGGGTGATGATTGCGTTGGATGAAACCGATGAACCTGAGCAAACCACCCATCGCTTGCAAGTAGCGAATGGGGTTTGGTACTTAGAGCATTTGGCAGAAAATTAATTTTTAAGCTGTCATAAACTTGTTTTTAGCAATTACTTTGATAAAAGGTGACTTATCATGAAACATACGGGAAAAAACGTCGTTGTCCTTGGTAGCCAGTGGGGCGATGAGGGTAAAGGCAAAATCGTTGACTTATTGACTGAAAAAGCCAGTGCGGTGGCGCGCTATCAAGGCGGTCATAATGCCGGTCACACCTTAGTCGTTGGCGGTAAAAAAACCGTATTACATTTGATTCCATCGGGTATTCTACGTGAAGGGGTCACTTGCTACATCGGTAATGGCGTGGTGCTAGCCCCAGACGCGCTATTAAAAGAAATGCAATCACTGGTTGAAGCAGGCGTGCCTGTGCGTGAGCGACTCCGTATTTCACCCAACTGCCCACTGATCATGCCACAACATGTAGCGCTTGACCAAGCCCGTGAAATCAAACGCGGCAACAACAAAATTGGCACGACCGGTCGTGGTATCGGCCCTGCCTACGAAGACAAAGTAGCGCGCCGCGCGTTGCGTTTTGCTGATTTGTTGCGAGCTGACTTTGCCGATAAACTAAAAACTAACCTTGAGTTTCATAACTTTGCCTTGACCCAATACTATGGGGTGGACGCAGTCGATTTTGAGGCGACCTTAAAGTTGGCAGAAGAGTGGCGTGATGCGCTAAAAGACTTGGTAGCTGATGTGACGGGCGAGCTTGACAAGCTATGCAAAGAAGGCAAAAACTTAATGTTTGAGGGCGCGCAAGGTACGTTGCTTGACGTTGACCACGGCACTTATCCCTTCGTTACCAGCTCAAATACCACCGCTGGCGGCGTGGCGACGGGCACCGGTCTTGGACCCTTGTACTTTGACTACGTATTGGGTATCACCAAAGCTTACACCACACGCGTGGGCGCTGGTCCTTTCCCAACTGAGCTATTTGATGATATCGGTGAGCACATCGGTACTGTGGGTCAAGAATTTGGTGCTACCACGGGCCGCGCCCGTCGTTGTGGTTGGTTTGATGCAGCGATTCTACGCCGTGCTGTGGTACTAAACTCACTATCTGGTATCTGCTTGACCAAGCTTGATGTGTTAGATGACCTTGATCAGCTCAATATCTGCACGGGTTATGAGTTGCCAAGTGGTGAAGTTTGCGGCTCTAGCGATGCGGAGTTTTATGAGAATGTCAAACCTATCTACGAAACTTTGCCGGGCTGGAAAACGAGCACTGTGGGTGTGACAGAGTATGACAAGCTACCTGAAAATGCCAAAGCTTATATCAAACGCATTGAGCAGCTTATCGAGTGTCCCGTTGACATTATCTCAACAGGTCCTGACCGTGCCGAAACCATCGTGCTACGCGACCCATACGATGCCTAACCCTCACTCATCAAAAAACCCGATGTCACATCGGGTTTTTTATTTTAGGGTAAAAAATGCTGAATGATAGCTTACTCGCCTTAGCCAATTTATTAACCTCTGCTTTAACCGCTATCACAGGCGTGGGCGGCGGCATGATACTCATTGGACTGATGCCATTTTTTGTGCCTGCTGCAGCGATTGTGCCAGTGCATGGCGTGACCCAGCTTGTCAGTAATGCCACGCGCGCTTGGTTTGGTCGGGCTGCCTTAGACTTTACCTATTTTTGGCAATTTTTGGCGGGCTCATTGACGGGACTGTTGGTATTTGGCGTGCTTGTGCGCTTTATCCATTTAGAGCTTATTCCGTTATTTATCGGCATTTATATCTTACTAATAACTTGGTCAAGCACTTTTAACCGAGTGATTCGCCGTTTTGAAAGTTTCTTTTTGGTCGGATTTGCACAAACGGGCTTGGGCGTGTTTGTTGGCACACCGGGTCCACTCAATATCGCCATGCTCAATAAGTACTATGATGATAACAATGTCGTCGTTACCACGGGCGCCTTGATGATGACGGTGGTGCATACCGCTAAATTGATAGTTTATGTGGCGATGGGATTTGTGTTTGCCGATTATTGGCAATTGCTAGTGATGATGGTCATCATGGCAACCGTTGGCTCATGGCTTGGTACCCGACTTCGCCATAAAATCCGTTTAGACTGGCTAGAAAAAGTCCTGCCGTATCTACTCACCCTCATAGCGCTCAAATTGATTGTCGATATCGTCCACCGCTATTTTTTTTGAACCCCTAATGCCAAAAAATCTCAGTGATGAGCGCCATGGCGATGATGATAAATATCAAGCCACATAATCGATTAAGCCACATCAAGCGATTGCCCAATTGCAGCCAATCCGACAGTTTTTTGCCGCTCATGGTATAAACCAGCTGCCACGTTATCTCAATCATAAAAAAACCCACCGTGAGTATGAGGTATTGCGGCAATAAAGGCGCGGAAAAATTGATAAATTTGGGGAAAAATGCGGCAAAAAACAAAATCGCCTTGGGGTTGGACAATGACACCCAAACCCCTGTTTTAAACAGTTGCGCGGGGGTCGGTATGACCTGTAACTGGTCACTGTGCAATTCGCTGTCAGCTTGGCGCCAAGATTTTATCCCAAGATAGGCTAAATACAGCGCGCCAACGACTTTGATAATGGTCAGCAAAAAAGGCGCATTGGTACTGATAAGCCCTAGCCCTAACAGTGACGTTGTCAGTAATATAAATAAACCCATGCTCAGCCCTGCTAACGTCCACAGGGTTTTTTTGATGCCATAATTGACACCAAATTGGAACGCTAACAGCATATTAGAGCCAGGCGCTGCTGAGATAAGGCAAGTACTGATTAAAAAAAATAAGAAATTTTGCAGGGTCATTAGAATTTTTAGTAAATAAGTGAAAGATAGCCAATCAACGGTTAATGAGAAGTCTTGGCAGTGGGTGGAATGACAAACTGCCATTGCGGGTTAAAAAACCGTCGAAAAATCAGCAAAGTCGCTATTGTACACCCTAAGGTACTGCTGGTGGCAATTAAAAACAGGGTAATAATTTGATAAAGCACGGCTTGGTGCGGGTCTGCGCCTGCTAAAATTTGTCCTGTCATCATACCCGGCAAGCTCACTACCCCCACCACCATCATGCTGTTAATCGTCGGTGTGATGCCATTTTGAATGGCAGCAATGACGTAGGGTTTTGCAGTTTCCCAAGGCGTGGCGGACAATGCCAAATAAGTATTAATCATACTTTGTTCGCGATGAAAACTGCTGACAAGTTGGTTCATAGAGAGTGAGACAGCGGTCAATGAATTACCTAAAATCAGCCCCAATAACGGTATCATCACTTGCGGGCGAAACCATGTAGCAGCGTTGTCTGACAGCACCCACCCACCACCAAATATAGCTACCACCCAACTACTGACAAACACCGCCAATGCCGTATCCCAAAATAACCCTTTATAGGGTTTGTTAACCCGATTTTTGGCAGCGATAGTGGCGATAATCGACATAAAAGTCAAAATTGCTAACACTTCATACCATTGCTCTCTGGCAAAAATCCACGCAAGTACCAGTCCAATGAGACTTAGTTGAACCACCGTGCGAAAACTTGCAATGAGCAGGGATTTGACGATACCCAGTTTCAACCAAACACTGATTGCCATCACCAGTAATAATGCCAGGCTTGCCAGCGCTACTTGTAGGTAGGAGATAGCGGGCATGGTGATGGCTAACATCATCATGGCTGATTGCCTTGTGATACGGATGCGAGTGCTTTGCTATCCACCGTTAACTTGTGATTGCTTAATTGACCATCAGCCATCGTCCAGTGGCTAGTGCCAATCGCCAATAAGCGCTGAATTTGGGTCGGCTCATGGCTGATCCACACGACGGTGGCATTGGGGGTGGACTGATACCAGTGGTTAATCAATGTTTCGACTTGCTGGGTGGTGGTGGCATCAAGGGAGGCGGTAGGCTCATCGAGTAATAAAATGGTCGGGTGCAATTGTAGCGTGCGTAATAAATTGACGAGCTGTTTTTCGCCACCCGATAAGCTGCGGCTATCTTGCTGTAAAAACTGCGGTGATTTGCCAAGGTTAACTAGCTGCTGCTCGTGCCAAGATACATCGATTTTTTTGTCTTTATAAAGTGCAAAGCTAAAGGGCAGGCTCAAGTTGTCTAAGACGCTGCCCTCAATCATCTCACTTAGTTGCGCAATATAGGCAACCTGTGAGCGCCAAATAGCCGGCGTCAAATCGGTCAAATTTTTGCCGTTTAAGGTAATGTGACCTGCTGACTTAGGTAATAGGCTAGATAGCAGCTTTAACAGTAACGATTTGCCACTGCCAGACTGTCCTGTGATGACAATAAAGTCATGGTCATGGATTTCACCTGAAACATGATTGACGAGTGTTCGATGGTCGATTTGGTAGGACAGTTGGTCAAATTGCAGCATGGCTTTTTAAGTATGGTGTTTTTAACGGATAGCGTTTTTAAAGTATCGTGATAGAGTTATGACAGGGTGGCTTTATCCCAAAGCACTTCTTGACCGTCATCCAACCGAGCAACGACGCGCGCCAATACAAACAGCCAATCGGATAGACGATTGATAAACTGCAGACTAATTGGTGAGACATTATCATCCCGCGAATTTAATGCCACGAGTAGGCGCTCAGCGTCTCGGCAATAGCAGCGAGCGATATGCACTTGGCTAGTCACAATGGTGCCTGCAGGCAAAATAAAATCTTTGAGGGGTGGTAAATGGGTGTTCCACTCATCAATTTGATTTTCCAGCTCTGTCGCATACTCTGCCAAAATCCCGCGGTATTCGGGCATAGCAAGTTCACCCCCTAGATTGAAAAGCTGGTGCTGCAAGCGGCTTAGCTTAGCATCAAATTGGGAATGGTTAGGTTGGTTTTGGCTATTTTGAGTATGGTTATCTTGACTAAGATAGCCCCGCAATAAACCGATTTGGGAGTTTAATAAGTCAATTTTGCCCATGGCGTCAAAGCGTAAGTCTGCCTTAGACACCCGTGAACCATTCGCCATGCCAGTGGTGCCGTCATCGCCCGTTCGGGTGTAAATCTTTGATAATCGATTGCCCATTATAGAGACCTTAAAGTGTGAAATATGCCAAATCATAGCACTTTTAACAAAATTTCGGTATGATAACCGATTGTCTTTTTTACCCAATTTGCAAAGGTGACTATCCCATGACACAGCTGACACAGCCCATGCCGATTACCATATATGACTCGATGAGTGGACAAAAACGCCCATTCACGCCCTTAGAAGCAGGCAAAGTTGGCATGTATGTCTGTGGGATGACGGTGTATGATTATTGCCACATTGGTCATGCACGGGTCATGGTCGGCTTTGATGTGGTCGTGCGCTGGCTGCGTCATATTGGCTATGATGTCAATTATGTGCGTAATATTACCGATATTGATGACAAAATTATTAACCGCGCTAAGGACAATGGCGAAAGTATCTATGAGTTGACAGACCGCTTTATCAAAGCCATGCATGAAGATGCTGATAATCTGGGCTGTGAGCGTCCTAACAGTGAGCCAAAAGCCACGGATTTTATCCCACAGATGCAGCATCTAATTCAAACGCTGGAAAGCAAAAATTTAGCCTATCAAGGCGCAACGGGCGATGTCTATTATGCGGTCGAAAATTTTGCTGAGTATGGCAAACTCTCAAAACGTCGCCTAGCCGATATGCAAGCGGGTGCTAGCGAGCGGGTGAATGTTGAGACAGACAAAAAAAATCCGTTTGACTTTGTATTGTGGAAATCTGCCAAACAAACAGAGCCATCTGAGACCAAATGGCAGTCGCCTTGGGGGGTGGGTCGCCCAGGTTGGCATATCGAATGCTCGGCAATGAGTACTTGCTGCTTGGGCGACACCTTCGACATCCACGGCGGCGGGCATGATTTGCAGTTTCCGCACCACGAGAACGAAATTGCCCAATCTGAAGGCGCAACCGGTAAAACCTATGCCAACAACTGGATGCATGTGGGCTTTATCAATGTTGACGGCGAGAAAATGTCAAAATCACTGGGTAATTTCTTTACCATTCGCGATGTGATGGGGCAGTTTCACCCAGAGACCATTCGCTTCTTTATTTTATCGAGTCATTATCGCAGTCCAGTGAATTTCTCAGATAGCGCGCTTAAAGAAGCCCAAACCAGCCTCACGCGTCTGTATCAAGCCTTAAAATCTGTAGAAAGCCTCACCGAACCAGCCGGCGAGATTGACGAAACCCCATTTGAAACCCCTTTTAATCAAGCGATGTGCGATGATTTTAACAGTGCAGGGGCGGTGAGCGTATTATTTAGTCTAGCGCGTGAAATCAACAAAGCGGTCAATCTCGAAACCGTTGAAGGCAATGCCCAAGCGCTGGCGTTAGCAACATTGCTAAAAGATTTGGCACAACCGCTCAATATTTTACAGCTTAATCCAACCGATTTTTTACAAGCGAAAGTGGGCGAAACGACCGGGTTAAGTGATAGCGAGATTGAAGCATTCATCGAAGCCCGCAAGCAAGCCAAAGCGGACAAAGACTTTGCCAAAGCCGACCAAATCCGCAGTGACCTAAAAGCACAAGGCATTGAACTAGAAGACGGTAAAAATGGCACGACTTGGCGCCGCGTGTAATTGGCTTATTGGTTCCTATGGTTAGCCGCCTTTGGCTCGGCAACCCTATTGCCCATGCAATCTGAGGCGGTGCTTGTCACCTTATTGGCCAAGGGACACTATAAGGCTTGGCTGCTATTGGTGGTGGCAAGCGTTGGTAATGTATTGGGTTCGTGTGTCAATTTTTGGCTTGGGCGTCAGATCGACCGCTTTTATGACAAGCCTTGGTTTCCGGTATCGGCTGTCAAGCTTGCCAAAGCCAAGCGTGTCTATCAAAAATATGGGTTTTGGTCATTGCTTGCTAGCTGGGCACCCATGATCGGTGATCCGATTACGTTGTTTGCCGGTGTGTTCGGTGAACGGTTTTGGCGCTTTTTGCTGTTGGTGACGATTGCCAAGACCGCCCGCTATGTAAGCTTATATGCGCTTTATCTCGGTGTAATTTAGAAAAATGATTGCAATAGACATGTTTTTTATCTAAAATAGGCGGTTAATTTAAAACTTAAATAAAAGATGGTGTCAATTGCGATTTAAGCTGACAACAGACTAAACCACAAGGCTGGGCAGGGAACTGTTCAGCCTTTTGCGGTTTTTTGGCTGTCAAATTTTTCACCACAACAAAATTTTAATTACTATTTAACTACTTTTAACTGCTCCGAGGTCTTTATGTTACGAATTGTTGATGAAGCACTTACCTTTGATGATGTGCTGCTACTACCTGCTTATTCTGAAGTCTTGCCTAAGATGGTAGATTTAAAAACCCGTTTGACACGCGGTATTGAGCTCAATCTACCCATTGTATCTGCCGCGATGGATACTGTGACTGAATCGCAAATGGCGATTACCATTGCCCAGCTTGGCGGTATGGGTATTTTGCACAAAAACATGGACATTGATTTACAAGCCATGCAAGTACGCCGGGTGAAAAAATTTGAAGCCGGTACGGTTGTTGACCCTATCAGCGTATCACCCGATACCAGTGTTGGCGAATTGCTTCGCATCACCAAAGAAAACAAAATCAGTGGTGTGCCTGTGGTAGAAGGTAACCAAGTGGTCGGTATCGTCACCCACCGTGATATCCGTTTTGAAAATAACCTAAGCCAGCCTGTTCGCAATATTATGACCCCAAAAGAAAAATTGGTGACAGTCAAAGAAGGCGAGCCCACAGAGAATATCAAACGTTTGCTACACGAACACCGCATCGAAAAAGTGATTGTTGTGGACGACAATTTTCAATTAAAAGGCTTGATCACTGTCAATGATTTCACCAAAGCTGAAAACAACCCAAATGCTTGCCGCGATAGCAAAGGTCGGCTACGTGTTGGCGCGGCAGTGGGTACGGGCGCAGATACCGAAGCCCGCGTTGAAGCGCTCATCGCTGCCGATGTGGACGTGATTGTCGTAGATACCGCACATGGTCATTCAAAAGGCGTCATTGATCGCGTGGCTTGGGTGAAAAAGAACTATCCAAACATCCAAGTGATTGGCGGTAATATCGCCACTGCTGATGCGGCACTCGTGTTGCGTGATGCGGGTGCCGATGCGGTCAAAGTGGGTATCGGTCCGGGCTCTATCTGTACCACACGTATCATCGCAGGTATCGGCGTGCCGCAAATTTCAGCGATTAGCAACGTGGCTGATGCGCTAAAAAATGATATTCCACTGATAGCCGATGGTGGTATCCGTTTTTCAGGCGATATGGCAAAAGCGTTAGCAGCGGGTGCCTCTTGTATCATGGTGGGTTCTTTACTTGCAGGTACCGAAGAAGCGCCAGGGGAAGTGGAGCTATTCCAAGGTCGCTACTACAAAGCCTACCGTGGTATGGGTTCGCTAGGTGCGATGTCAGGACAAAATGGTTCATCTGATCGTTATTTCCAAGACGCCAAAGAAGGGGTAGAAAAATTGGTACCTGAAGGTATCGAAGGTCGCGTCCCTTACAAAGGTCCAATGAATGGTATCATCAACCAATTAGCCGGTGGCTTACGTTCGTCAATGGGTTACACAGGCTGTGCCAATATTGAAGAAATGCGTAGCAAACCACAATTTGTGCGTGTGACTTCGGCCGGCATGAAAGAATCTCACGTACATGACGTACAAATCACCAAAGAAGCCCCTAATTACCGTGTAAACTAAGTGATAGGTTGATTGCGCTAAAACTGGGTTAACTACCCAGTTTTTTTATAGCCCAATTTATTGCCCAAAGTTTTTATAGCCTAAAGTAACGTGTTGCGCCATCACCCATAAAAACAAACAGATGTCGCAACATGCGTGAAATTTTGCTATGCTAAAATTTTATATTGTGATAACAACAATGGGCGATAAAGGAGAATTAAATGAGTTATTTTGGTACTGATGGTATTCGTGGTAAGTTTGGGGAATTTCCGATACATCCGCAGTTTTTAATCAAATTAGGCTATGCCACGGGTAAAGTGCTGCTAGCCAACCAAGCGACCCCGAACGAAAATCATCGTCCCAATGTCGTCATTGGTAAAGATACACGACTCTCCAGCTATGTTATTGAAGCCTGTCTGCAAGCTGGATTTAACGCCGCAGGGGTAGATGTGCATATGCTAGGCACTATTCCAACCCCTGCCATCGCGCATTTGACCCGAAGTTTTCACGCTGATGCGGGCGTGGTGATATCCGCATCCCACAATCCGTTTTATGACAACGGTATCAAATTTTTCTCCAATGAAGGCAAAAAGCTGTCAGATGAAATTCAGCAAGCCATCAATGAAAAAATTGATGAAATCAAAGATATCAATGTCGTTATTGACACCCCAGAAGCGCTAGGAAAAAGTTATCGTGTGGAAGATGCCAAAGGCCGCTATATCGAGTTTTGCAAGGGCACTTTCCCCTACAACCTAAATTTAAATGCCCTAAAAATCGTCGTTGACTGTGCCAATGGGGCAGGATACAGCGTCGCGCCCCGTGTATTAGGTGAGTTAGGTGCCACCGTAATTGCGATTGGCGATAAACCCGATGGCATTAATATCAACGACAATGTCGGCTCTACGCATCCGGCAAACTTGCAACAAGCAGTGCTTGACCATGATGCCCAAGTGGGTATTGCTTTAGATGGCGATGGCGACCGTATCGTCATGGTCAATGAAAAAGGCGAGTTGGTTGATGGTGACGGCATTTTATATATTTTAGCCACCCAAGCCGAGCAACAAGTCGATGGCGTGGTAGGTACCTTGATGACCAACATGGGTCTGCAATTGGCGTTTGACAAAGCCGGTATTGCCTTTGAGCGCGCCAAAGTCGGCGACCGCTATGTCATGCAAGGGCTTGAAAAAAATGGCTGGATACTGGGCGGTGAGTCATCGGGTCATATTTTAACCCTAGATAAAGCCAGTACGGGCGATGCGATTGTGGCAGGCCTGCAAGTGCTTGCGGTGATGGCGCAGAGCAAACAATCATTATCAGAGCTGATGAAGGGTTATACCCAGCTACCACAAAAATTGGTCAATGTCAGATTGGCGCAAAAACAAGATCCCTATACCTTCCCAGAATTGGCAAATGCGTTTAAAGCTGCCGAAGAAAAATTGACAGGACGGGGTCGTTTACTGATTCGTCAATCAGGTACAGAGCCATTAATTCGGGTGATGGTTGAAAGCGATGATGAGATTGAGTGCGATATGCTAGCCAATGAACTTGCTGAAAAAGTACGCCAAGTGATGGCGTAAAGTTGACATTTCATAAGGATAAAACATGAGTATTGATTTTACCAGTCAACGATTATCGTATGAGCAAGGCGAGCTTATCGAATCACACTTGCCGGAGCAGCCGTTTGGCTTGCTACAAACTTGGGTGCAGCAAGCGATTGATAGCAAGCAAGGGGAAGCGTATGCGTTTTCACTGGCGACTTGTGGACGTGATAGGCAGCCAAGTGTGCGCACTTTACTGATGCGTGAAATTATCCAATTGGAAACAGCGGGCATTGGCCTCGTGTTTTATACCAATTACGACAGTGCCAAAGGCTGTGATTTGGCGACCAACCCCAATGCTGAAGCATTATTTTTTTGGCCAAGCTTAGAAAGACAAATCCGTCTTACCGGCGCGGTGCAAAAAGTTAGCCGTGAACAATCCGCTCAGTATTTTCATAGCCGTCCTCGTGACAGCCAACTAGCCGCTTGGGTCAGCGAGCCACAAAGCAGCGTGGTTGCCAGCCGCGAGGTAATGGAAGACAAATTTGCCCAATTAACTTTGCAGTATGCGGACAACCCAATCCCTTTACCAGAATTTTGGGGAGGCTATCTGCTGACGGTAGAAAAAATCGAATTTTGGCAGGGTAGAGCCAATCGTATGCACGACCGCATTGTCTATTCGCTAGATGACGAGCAATGGGTGATGGAAAGACTATTACCTTAAACTACAAGCCATAAAAAAACACGATACTTTAAACCGTGTTTTTTTATTTGATAAAACTTAGTTTTGCAGTGAACGCAGTAAACGCACAAATTCAATATACATCCATACCAGTGTTGATAAGATACCAACGCTTAAGACCCATTCATAGCTTTCATCCACCCCTGCGGCATGGGCTCGCTCAACACTATCAAAATCTAATAACAGGCTCAGTGATGCGATCACAATCACCAGCAAGCTAAAACCAATACCCACCACGCCACCGCTAAACAAATACGGCAGTGAGCTACCAAATAGGCTAAACCCGATTTGTACTAGATACACCAGCATGATAGCGATCACAGCAGACATCATCACAGAACGAAATTTTTGGGTGACTTTAATCACGCCACTGCGATAAAGCGCCAGCATCACCGCAGCGGTCACAAAAGTTGCGACCAACGCCGTCGGAGCAACTGTGGGAAACTTAATACTCGCAAACAGGGAAATCGCGCCAATCACGATGCCCTCTAAAATGGCATAAGGAATTGCCAATGTTTTAGCTATGTGGGGTTTTGAGATAATTACCATACTCAATACAAAAGCCACCAAGATACTGGCTAAAGCCGCTACACTAACAAAACCTGAAGTGACGCCACTAGTTAGGCAATAGCCAAAAAAACCAACACCCGATAAGGTCGTCAAACCTAACAGAAAAGAGGTTTTTCGGATAACCCCTTTGACCGTCATCGGTGTCGTGCTAACCGCAAGTTCAGCGCGAGATATAATCGGATTTGCCATAAAAATTTGCTCCCAAGCGTTAAAAAATTTCAAAATTTAGCTATATGTTAATTACCTTAAATTAGCAAATAGCAATGAGTTTGTATACATTAACTGCACAACGAAGGTTAGCAATTTTGTAATATAAAATACTGATTGGGCATAACGTGAGCCAGTAAGCTGTGATAAAATAGTTCAATCTTTATCAGTTAATTTTCTGCTATGACGTCCACACTTATTCCCAATCCTGCCTTTGGGCGTATCGGCATTATGGGTCGTGCCAACAAGCCAAGTGTCATTCAAAGTATCTACCAAATTTGTGACTTTTTTCATGAGCAAGGGTTGCCTTTATTAATTGACCATCAAACGGCACGGTTGCCGGCATTAGATTTTGCACGCCTAGGCGAGATTGCTACGATTGAGCGTAGTTTGCTCGGCGGTGCTTGTGATTTGGTCATTGTGGTCGGTGGTGATGGCTCGCTGCTACATGCGGCGCAAGTACTCGTCAAACACAAAGTGCCAGTAGTGGGGGTGAACCGCGGACGTTTAGGGTTTTTAACTGACATTTATCCTGATGATTTAAACGTAAAATTGACCAGTATTTTACAAGATCATTATCAGCTTGAAGATCGATTCTTGCTAAAGATGGAAATCCGTCAAGGTGCACATGTGATTTATGAAGATATGGCGCTAAATGACATTGTGCTGCATGCAGGCAAGTCAGTGCATATGCTAGATTTTCATTTAAAAATTGATGGGCTTAATGTCTATCGTCAGCACAGTGATGGTCTGATTGCCTCCACACCGACGGGTTCCACCGCTTATGCGCTATCAGGTGGCGGGCCGATTATTCATCCTAGTATGGATGCCATTTGTCTGGTGCCCATGCATCCACATACCTTATCAAGCCGCCCGATTGTGGTCAGCGGCAACAGCGAAATCAAAATCCGCATCCATAAAGATAACCGCACCCAGCCGATGGTGAGTGCAGATGGGAAACCATCGGTGCCGCTTAACCAAAACCAGCGTTTAGTGATTCACAAGCATCCGAACAAACTTACACTATTACACCCACCTGGGGTGGATTTTTTTGAAGCTTGCCGTACCAAACTTGGTTGGAATAGCTACGCTGAAGAATTTAGTATGGATAATTAAATAAAAAAGCCACCTGAATCATTCGGTGGCTTTTTTATGAATAAATGCATTAATTAATCAGCCCGCTTGCCGAGCGTTTTGAGATAAATCCATCTGGGATTTGGTTGTGGTCTGCTTGCCAGCGCTGGAATGCCAATTTGGTATTGGTGCCTACGACGCCATCTGACCCTTTGGTATCATAACCCATTGCCGTCAAACGCTGTTGCAGTTGGCGTACTTCATAAGTAGCAAGTGGCTGCTCATAGCGCGGCCAAGATTGCTGTAAACCTGGCTGCCCGATAATGGCTTTGGCAAGTAAGCTTACCCCCATGGCGTAATTGGAGGAATTATTGTATACCTTAATGGCATCAAAATTTTTGGTTAATAAAATCGCAGGACCCTCTTTACCCGCAGGGAGCCACAATTCTGCCATCGCATCCATGGGCGCATTTGGGGTGATAAATTGAATGCCTAAATTTTGCCAGTCCGCCATGGTTTTTTTGGTACTGACTTGGCGATAATCAAAACCATTTGGTAATCGTACCTCATAGTATGAGCCCATGCCACGTTGCCAGCCGGCATTTTTAAGATAGCTTGCGGTAGAAGCTAATGCATCAGCGGTATTCCAAGGGTTACGATGACCATCACCATTGCCATCTACTGCTTCATCTAGCCAAGTTTTGGGAATAAATTGGGTATGTCCCATCCCACCTGCCCAAGAGCCGCGCAGTTGCGACCAATCAATATCACCACGCTCAAGCAGCGACAACAGCGCTAGTAGCTGATCCTCTGCAAAACTGCGGCGGCGACCATCATATGCCAGGGTCGCTAAACTATTAACCAGTGATGAGTTGCCTGTGCCTTGACCGTAAGAAGATTCCATGCCCCAAATGGCAGTCACAATAGAGGCCGGCACACCATACTGATTTTCAATGCGCTCAAGTAGCGCGCTTTGGCTGGCAAAATTGCGCTGACCGCCACTGACACGACCACTCGATGCGGCACCATCGATATATTCCCAAGGCATTTTGGCAAATTCAGGCTGTCCTTTATCCAGTGACACCACTTGCTCACTGTAGTTGGCGCTTGACAGCAAGCGTTCAACATCAGCACGGGGGTAACCTTTTTGCACAGCCCGTTCAATAAAATCCGATTTCCACTGATAAAAGCTGCTGTATTGATTGGTTGGAACAGTCACAGGTGGCACGGGCGTGACTTTAGGGGGTACTGTAATGACCACAGGGGCAGTCGGCAACGTACCTGGTAATTTTTGGGGTTGGGTCTGAACAGGGGCTGATGAACAAGCTGCCAACAATGCCGCTAAGCTGACAGGCAATGCCAGTTTTTGACCAGCAAAACGATGCGACAAGCAGAGCGATAAAGCGACGATAGACGACGAATATTTAACATACATAAAGCAATAACCTCAATTAATACAAGCCAAATGCGTACAAACATAACAACTGTGGTAAAAAAATTGAATATAGCACAAAAATAGGAAATTTTAATTGTTAAGGAATAATTGATATAAAAATACTACAAAAATTGCGGTAAAAGTATTTGCCAGATTTTGGCAGTTTTGCCAGCGTTTTTTGGAAAATAGGATTGATAATTGGTCAAAAAAGTTTATGATAATCGGTTTATAGTAGCTAATTTTGAGGAGTAACTATGCTAAAAGTCAATCAATATTTTGATGGCAATGTGGCATCAATCGGTTTTCAAACAGCCACCCTACCTGCGACCGTGGGTGTGATGAAAGTAGGCGAATACGAATTTGGCACAAGTCAATTTGAAACCATGACCGTCATTAGCGGGGCTATCTCAGCACTATTGCCAAACCAAACTGACTGGCAAACTTTTAAAGCCAATGAAACCTTTACTGTCGATGCCAACCAAAAATTCAAAGTCAAAATTGACGAAGAAACGGCTTATCTTTGCACCTACCAAGATAAATAATCAAGATAAATAAGTAATAAAAAAGCGATATCAAATCCATGATATCGCTTTTTTTTAGCCGAAAAATTTATTGAATACCGCCAAATTTTCCTGCATTAAAATCTAAGATGGCTTGACGGATTTCGGCTTGGCTATTCATCACAAAGGGTCCGTAACCCACCACCGGCTCATTAATCGGTTCACCACTCATCAGCAAGATTTTCGCTCCCGCTTTGCCCGCCGTTAAGCGTACAAAATCGTCGCCCGTCTCGCCACTTTCAATCTCAAAAGTGATTAATTGATTGGCGTGTGCTTGCTGGTCGTGATCGGCGTTGATGATAACATCGCCTTGCATCGACAATAACAACAAATTGTGAGTGCGAGAAATCGCGACTTCTATGGAGCGATTGGGTTCAATACTGATATCCCACAAGTTAATAGGGGTAAAAGTCGTGCCAATGCCGCGTGCCTTATTGTCACCCTGCTGAGGGGCTTTGGTATTGACAGTAGGGGTAAACTCCCCAGCAATTACCTTAACTTGTCCTGCATGCAGTCCGTCATCATCATGCAGACTGACCACTGCCATGTCATCATTGGCAAGATGTTGGTATTTGGCAGGCGTGGCTTTATCTTTGGCAGGTAGATTGACCCAAAGCTGTACCATACTAAAATCACCGCCTGCTTGGCTAAATTCAGGGGAGTGAAATTCCTCATGAATCACGCCATTGCCCGCCGTCATCCACTGCACGTCACCTGTCTTAATAGTACCGCCACCGCCACTAGAATCACGGTGGGACACTTCACCTGCATAGGCGATAGTTACCGTTTCAAAGCCTTTGTGCGGATGTTGTCCGACACCGCGCGGCGCTTGAGCATTGGGCTCAAAATACTGTGTTGCCGCATAGTCGAGCATTAAAAAAGGATCGGTGCGTTTATCACCCACCATGTGATTGAACATCGGGTTGACATGAAAACCATCACCCACCCAATGGGGGCGTGGGGCGGCATGAATTTTGTCGACTTGTCGGTAAGTTTTATTGCTATTTTGCATCGCCATGATTTTTCTCCTTATTGATAGCTTTAATATAGGAGCAAAAAAGCTATTTTCAAGTATAAATTACATTATATTGGTTATTGTCAATATTAACTAATATAAAAGATAAAAAAAGGCAAAGTTAATTGCTAACTTTGCCTTTATAAATTGTTTACTTGTCTTAATCATCAAGTTCTGACCAACGTGCCATTTTTTCAAGTAGCAAATCATCAATCTCGTTGAGTCGTTCACTGGCTTGGGTAGCGGCTGCCATATCGCTCACAAACCAGCTGCCATCGGCTAATTTGTCTTGAAGTTCAGCTTGCTCTTGCTCAAGTAGCGCGATTTCATTGGGGAGACTATCTAATTCACGCTGTTCTTTGTAGCTCAGCTTTTTCTTCACTGTATCAGTTTTTGGCGCATCAGTGTTAATGGCTTCTTTGGGCTTTGCTGTTGTCTTTTCTGATTTGTCCGCTTTGGGTTTAATCGCTTGTTCACGGGATTTTTGCGTCAAATAGTCTTGATAGCCGCCGACATATTCTTTGACAATACCATTGCCATCGCTATCTTCATCAAAAACCCAAGTTGATGTTACGACATTATCCATAAAGGTACGGTCATGGCTAATCAGTAAGATGGTGCCATTAAAGCTATCGACAGCTTCTTCTAACAGCTCTAGGGTTGCCATATCCAAGTCGTTGGTCGGCTCATCAAGTACCAAGATATTTGCAGGTTTTAGTAGCTGTTTGGCTAGCAAAACGCGGTTACGCTCGCCGCCTGACAAGGCTTTGACCGGCGTTCTGGCGCGTTCTGGGGCAAATAAGAAATCTTGCAAATAGCCGATGATATGTTTCTTTTTACCCGCCACTTCTACAAAATCAGAACCTTCCGCGACGTTTTGTACCACAGTTGCTTCTAGATCAAGTTGGTCACGCAGTTGGTCAAGAAAGGCGATTTGTAGATTGGTGCCTAATTTGACTGAGCCAGATTTGGTGATATCAGGCTGCGGAATATCCAAAATCGCATGAATGAGCGTGGATTTACCGACACCGTTTTTACCGATAATACCAATACGGTCACCACGCATGATGCTGGTGGTAAAATCTTTCACCAAGGTTTTATCGCCATAACCTAGATTGAGATGTTTGACATTGGCAACCAATTTGCCGCTGTTGTCGCCATCGTTCATGCTGATATTAACTTGTCCGACTTGCTCACGGCGGGATTTACGTTCTTCACGCAGCGCCTTTAACGCGCGCACGCGACCTTCATTGCGGGTACGGCGCGCTTTGATGCCTTGACGAATCCACACTTCCTCTTCAGCCAGTTTTTTATCAAAATTGGCATTGGCTTTTTCTTCGGCACTCAGTTGTTGTTCTTTAAGTTCTTGGTAGCGGGCATAGCCTTTATTGACATTGCCTGCTTGCTTAGTGACGTCATAACTGCGTAGAATACCGCGGTCAAGCTCGACAATGCGGGTGGCGATTTTGTCAATAAACGAGCGGTCATGCGAGATAAACAGCAGGGTTAATCCTTGCGCGTTTAGCAAAAATTGCTCAAGCCATTCGATACTTTCTACATCCAAATGGTTGGTCGGCTCGTCAAGTAGTAGCACATCAGGTTTGGTAATCAGCGCACGCGCAAGCAGCACACGGCGTTTGCGACCGCCCGATAATTCACTAATATCGGCATCGCCGTCCAAGTTCATCATCGACAGCATGGTCTGTACTTCGCGGGTCAAGTCCCACCCATGGGCATCATCAATTTTATGCTGCAAATCTGACATCAATTCGCAGGCTTTCATGTCACCACTGGCGCATTTATCACTGGCTTGCTCGTAGGCTGTTAGCCATGTTGCCACGTCACCGGCACCTGCCATAACGATGTCACTGACTTTGCCCGACGTTTCGGGAATGTCTTGCTCAAGCATGGCAATTTTCAAATCACCACTGATTTGGAATTCGCCACTGTCCGCTTTGACTTGACCGCTAATGACCTTAAACAAAGTTGATTTGCCTTCACCATTGCGCCCAATCAAACACACGCGTTCGCCTTGTTCGATATTAAAATCAATACCGTCCAAAATCGGTGCAATACCAAATGCTAAATGAATATCTCGTAAATGAATCAGTGCCATAACTTTCTCAAAGTTTAGTAAAAATGTTTGTATAATAGGAAAATGCGGCTATTGTAGCAGACTTTATGGCAAAAAATTGTGGGGAAACTTATGAGGCATTCTAAATGAGCGAAAAAGATCACCAAAAACAGGCAAGCGATGAAAACGGGTTGGTTAATATGGTAGAAAAATTAACCCAAGCGTTGATTGATTTACAAACGCAAGTGCTGTTTATGGAAGATACATTGGATAAACTTGATAATATCGTCACCGGGCAAAGCCAACTGATTGCTGACCAACAACGGCAATTACAGCTACTTTATCAAAAATTGGAAACTCAAACACAAGGCTCACAAATTCAGCCGTTTGATTTGTTGAGCGATAAACCGCCGCATTATTAACCTAGTCTACTGCTCGATGCATATTGAGAATAAAGGATATCGGCAAACTCGGATTCAGTCACTTCCCCGATAACTAAATCTCGCATCGCATCAGCCAACAAAATATGGTCAATCGTGATTTCAAAATCATTTAATGACAAATATTCTAAAGCAACCGCAAGACCTGTTCGTTTATTGGCGTCAGATAATGCATGAGCTACAGCGATACTTGTTGCATACTTCGCTGCAATCTCAAAAATATCATTAAGTTCACCATATACAATGGCATTATCAATTCTCGCTAAAGCACCTTGTAATTTGCCAATGTCTGCTTGCCCCTTCATACCTTTTTCTGTTGAAAGGATATAGGCATTTATTTCAATAACCCGCTCAAATGGGAAAAATATTAACTCCATTACATATCTGCTAGGCGTTTAAAGGTTTTGTTATGAGTGCGTAGAACTAGTTTGGTTTCCGATTTGATAATTTGCATACCATAAATACCTGACAAATCAAGTTTTTTAGTGGGCTTAATGGCCGGACGTTCTACGATTTTGACGCCATATTTTTCCAATTTTTCGCTCATGTTTAGACCCTAATTTCATCAACAAAAAAACCGCTACAAATTCATTATAGCGGTTAATTAAATTTATTCAAATGCTAAAGGCTTAATCATTCAACTGGCGAGTGGGTAATACATCCTTAATGGCGTCACGTAAATCATGCATCGCTTTGACTGTGGTATCCCAATCGATACAGCCATCGGTAATAGACTTGCCATATTCAAGCTGGCTCAAATCCGCGGTCAAATCTTGACGACCGCCTTTAAGATGACTTTCAACCATCATCCCAATAATCGAGCGATTACCGTGTTTGATTTGCTCAGCGATATTTTGAATGACCATCGGTTGCAGGTAAGGGTCTTTATTTGAATTGGCATGACTTGAGTCAATCATGATTTTGCCTGAGACTTTACCTTTGGCAAGTTCATTTTCCGCTTGGGCAACGGCACTGGCATCATAGTTGGGTTTGCCATTACCGCCACGAAGCACCACATGACCGTATGGATTACCTTTTGATTGAATGATAGACACCAGACCATCGGCAGATAAACCTAAAAAGCTATGACCAGATTTCACCGCTTGCATGGCATTGACAGCCACTGTCATACCGCCATCTGTACCGTTCTTAAAGCCGACTGGACAAGACAGACCTGAAGACATCTCGCGGTGAGTCTGACTCTCAGTGGTACGTGCGCCAATCGCTGACCAACTAATTAAATCTTGGATATACTGCGGTGTATTGGGATCAAGCGCTTCGGTTGCACAAGGTAAGCCTTTTTCATTCAAATCAAGCAGCAGTTTGCGCGCAACACGCAAGCCCTTATTGATATCAAAGCTATCATTCATGTCTGGGTCATTGATTAAGCCTTTCCAGCCCACTGTGGTACGGGGTTTTTCAAAATACACACGCATCACCACATAAATACTGTCTTCAATTTCTTTGGATAAAGCCAACAGTTTATCGGCGTATTCATGGGCAGCGTTGACGTCATGAATCGAGCAGGGACCAATCACCATCAATAAACGTTTGTCTTTACCGTCTAAAATATTACGCACGGTTTCGCGACCTTTGGTCACCGTCTCGATAGCTTTGGGGCTTAGTGGTAGTTCGTTTTTTAATTCCGCAGGCGTCACTAGCGGTAAAATTGCTTCAATATTCACATTATCTACATCAGCGATATCAGTTTTGGCAAAAGTTGTCATAATTCTCACAGGCTGTTGGCAAAAATTTAAAAAATCACTATAAACCAAAAAATTTATAATGTCATTACTTGAGTCAGTAGGAAAGCCTACTTTTAGTTTGGCAGTTGATAAAATATTTTGTCAATGTTCAAAATCTGTTTGGTCAAAGTTTTTTTGGATATTTGGGTAATCTGCATATCCTACAGCAACATTATAACAACTCTTGTATCAGTATACTAGTACAAAATAACAAATAACTGTCATTTAAATTTTTTGATGGTTTTACTTTTCATCTGTTTACCCCTAAAATATTTTTTTAAAATTATAACCAAACAAGGCTGTTTAATCCCATGTACGCTAACGCCCCTGCACAAACCATTTCAGACCTTGCTGCAAACGCAACACTCGCAACCGATATTGCTAACCCAAGCGCAGCCAGCTTTTCTAACGTCAGCGAAGCGAGCTTTTCTAACATCAGTGGAGAGAACTTGCTGCAAAACGTTGCTAAAAATAAATTTCAGCCGATTGTCATTGGTATCGTAGCAGGCGAGGTCTCAGGCGATGCGCTGGGTGCAGACTTCATGCGCCAGATGAATAATTTGCGTGATGACATTGTGTGGGTGGGGGTGGGTGGCGCACAGATGCAAGCGCAGGGGCTTAACTCAGTCATTGAGATGTCTCGTTTGTCGGTGATGGGCTTGGTGGAAGTGGTCAAGCATTTGCCAGATTTGTTTAAAGCACGCGATGAGATTTTGGCAGCGTTTAAACAAAATTCAATCGATATTTTTGTCGGCATTGATGCGCCTGATTTTAATTTACGATTGGGTGAACGGTTAAAATCAGCGGGTATTTATTGTGTGCAATATGTCAGCCCATCGATATGGGCATGGCGGGAAGGGCGAATTGAGAAAATCAAACGCGCGACCAATTTGGTGCTGTGTTTGTTTCCTTTTGAGTTGTCTGTGTACCAAAAACATGATCATCCCGCCGTGTGTGTCGGGCATTCACTCCTCAAAACCATGGATGACAATTTGTTTACAACGCCCATGGATGAGCTGCGCCGTGAATTGATTTGGGATAATCCCACCTATCATCAGTTTTTTGTCAAAATGGGCGAGCTTGAAATGAGTCATCTCATTGCAGTGATGCCAGGCTCAAGACGCAGTGAAATCGATGCGATTTTTCCAAAAATGCTCAAAGCCATTCATCAACTGTTGATTATGGATGATAAGCTATGCTTTATCGTACCAACGGTCAACGAGCATCTACTGACTATCGTAGAGCAATATCTAGAAGCCCAATCAGCGCAGGTGCGCCATCATGTCACAGTGAGCTGTGATGAAACACAAGCGGATTTTAGCCAACGGGTGATGGCGGCGTCAGACTTGGTGCTGCTGGCATCGGGTACCGCCACGCTTGAAGCCATGCTACTGGGTAAACCGATGGTAGTGGTATATTCACTCAATAAAATGACCTTTTGGCTGGCAAAACGCCTAGTCAAAGTGCCGTATGTGGCACTGCCTAATATTTTGGCAGGTCGAGAAATCGTACCAGAATTGCTACAAGAAGACGCCAACCCAGACAATATTTGCCGTGTGGTACAGCAATCATTAAAAGTCAAAAACTATAACGAGCAGCTGCGAGATTTGCGGCAAACATCAGAGTGGCTGCGTGAACAAAGCAACATCAATCCCGCCAATGCGGTGATTGATAATTGGCTGACGTGGAAAAAACAGTAAAAATCCCATACGAAATTTGACGCTTTATCAAGTTGGGCGCGGTGATATTGACGGCAAATTTACGTCCAATCTTCTGAGGTGAATGTTGCCATCAAGTCATGGGCTTTGGTTCTTGCATCAAGCACAGTCATAAACGTGTAAGCGCCGATGAATTTACGGCTAATAAACATCAGCTCTTTAGGCGGCACGCTAAAGGATTTTGAGGTCGCTGATTTGCTGGCAAGCTTAATGACACGGTTATGTAAATCACTTTCCGCCCAAATATAATTGCCATGTACATCTAGTACATTCGGTGGAATTGTCGGATTACGACTTGGCAAACTAAAGGGTTCACTGGCAAGCAAACATAGCTCTACCATATCATTTTTCACCGAATCGCTAAGATTAGCAAAGAATTCAAAATGCTTGCCTGCTTGATCAATTGCTTGGCGCATTTTGCTACGGTCATGAAAAACCCCTGCCAACAGCAAATTACGGGCGATGAGTAGCAGATTGTCATCAAACTGCCGAATCGCGCCGAAGTCCAATAACACCAATTGGTCAAGCTGTGTCTCAGGCTGCTGTGCTAGGCGAATCAGATAGTTGCCAAAATTGGGGTCGGTCTGCATATCCCCCCATTCAAAAATCTCACGCAGCATAATTTCAATCGAAGCCTGCCCAATCGCATTTCGTCTTTCTTGCGGTAGCGCAAATACTTGCTCATCCAAAATCGACACGCCATCTTCATAGGTCATACATAGCAGCCTATCGGTGCTATAAGCTTTGAGGATGCGCGGCACCACATAACGACTATCGCCAGCAAAACGCTGAAAAAATAACTCAGTGGTATCTGCTTCGAGAAGGTAGTTGACTTCATGATGCAGCAGGTCACGGATTTCTTCAAACCAATCATCGAGTTGGCGGGTTTGCGGCACAACATTGGTGACTCTAAGCAGTTGGCGGAACAAATCCAAATCACTGTCCACGGCATCAGCGATATTGGGATATTGCACCTTAAACACCACTTGCTCGCCCGTGGCTTTATGAACTGCTCTATGTACTTGCGAAAGTGAGGCGGTGCCAATTGGCGTATGGTCGATATCAAACTCATGGATGGTATCGCCCAATTCTTTTTGCAGTGCTGATTCGATAATTGACCAGGAAAAAGCGGTCGTCTGACTGTTCAATGTCTGTAAGGCTTCTGTGATTTCGGGGGGTAAAAAATGCTCACCGTAAAGGGCTAACATTTGACCGATTTTGACCACTGAGCCTTTGAGTTTACCCAGCTCATCCACCAAATATTGGGCTTGCTCACGCATAAAAGCTTGTTTTTGTACCGCTTTTTCTTCCTTTGACTTAAATAATCCAAAGGCGCTATTGGTCGCCCATCGTCTGCCGATATTGAGCGATGCTTTGGCAATCGATAACCGACGGTCAAGCGCCGAGGTTTTGAGCTGTTCAAGCGGTTGGTTATCGTAATTTTGCGGATTTGCCATACAGGGTGCCTAATGTTTTTGAAAGAAAAAGCCAAATAAAAAGCAAATCATTTTAACACATGATTTGCTTTGATTGTTGTTACCGATTTTTAATAAAGCGGATTAACACTTAGCGTAACCACTTGGCTAACACAGTGGCTAGATGTCTAAATGCCATCTTATTGGTTGTTGGTTATTCGGCGCTAGATTGAATAGCGCGCCAACCGATATCACGGCGATATTGCATACCATCAAAGCTAATAGCGCCACAAACTGCTAAGGCTTTGGTTTGCGCATCCAAAATATCGTCACCGAGCGCCGTCACGCAAACCACACGGCCGCCATTGGTGATAATTTCACCATTATCAAACGCTTTGGTGCCTGCGTGGAAAACTTTGACATCCATATCCGTTTGCCCATATTGTGAGTCAAGCGTTGGTAACCCATGGATGACATCGCCGTTGCTCGCGCTTTCTGGATAGCCTTTGCTAGCCAGTACCACACCCAAGGCAGGACGCTCATCCCACTCGGTTTGTTTGGGGAGATTGCCATCCAACCCTGAGGCTATCAAGTCAACCATTGAGCCTTTTA
Organism: Moraxella sp. CTOTU47915; assembly: GCF_031986685.1. Classification (NCBI taxonomy): domain Bacteria; kingdom Pseudomonadati; phylum Pseudomonadota; class Gammaproteobacteria; order Moraxellales; family Moraxellaceae; genus Moraxella; species Moraxella sp. CTOTU47915. The sequence goes on along the minus strand of NZ_DAMAAE010000002.1, from coordinate 215,445 downwards.
GGCGCATCATAATGGGCTGTGTTTCTGGGTCACCAAAACGGCAATTAAACTCAATCACATAGGGGTCATTGTGGTCATCAATCATCAAGCCTGCGTACAAAAATCCCGTATAAGGCGTGCCATTAGCGTTCATGGCATCGACCACTGGCTGAATCACACGCTCAATCACCTTATCATGTACTTGCTGTGTCACCACGGGGGCAGGTGAGTAAGCCCCCATACCGCCTGTATTAAGACCGCTATCACCTTCGCCAATACGTTTGTGATCTTGGCTGGTTGCCATCGGTAAAATATGGTTGCCATCTATCATACAGATGAAGCTGGCTTCTTCGCCTTGCAAGAACTGCTCAATCACCACACGGCTGCCCGCATCACCAAATTTGTTGCCCGATAACATATCATTGATGGCATCAACGGCTTCTTGTTCGCTCATCGCCACAATCACGCCTTTACCTGCGGCTAAACCATCGGCTTTAATGACAATCGGCGCGCCTTCGGCTTTCACATAAGCAATCGCTTGCTCGGCATCGCTAAAAGTTTGGTATTTGGCGGTAGGAATATGGTGTTTTATCATAAAATCTTTGGCAAAGGCTTTTGACCCTTCAAGCTGCGCGCAATACGCCGTGGGTCCCCAGGCTTTGATACCTGCTGTTGTTAAGTCATCGACCATACCTGCCACAAGTGGCGCTTCAGGACCAACCAGCACAAAGGCAATGTCATTGTCTTGGCAAAATTGAATCACCGCCGCATGGTCTTTGACGTTTAAATCGACATTTTGTAGTTTGTGTTCAAGCGCTGTGCCTGCATTGCCGTTGGCAACAAAAACCGTGCTAACTTTGCTATCTTTGGCGCATTGCCATGCCAATGCGTGCTCACGTCCACCTGTGCCAATTACTAAAATATTCATGTATATCCTCTATAAAGTTAATGGTTACTTCAATTTCTCAATAATAGTTTCTAACTCGGCAGAAATTGGAAAAAAATAACCTTGCTGGACATCGCCATTCGTATTGAATGGTCCATTTTTACCGGTAAATTTTGTTCGATTATCTGCGGAAATTTTAGTTTTGTGAATAGGTTTTTCATAGGGAGTATAATCCACTTCCAAAAGCTTACCTTCTGATTCCCACATATCATTGTTAGGATAAGGATTCCTGCTTTTGACTGCGCTTTTGGTTACTAAACTTTCGCCTACAATAAAACTATTTGTATAATGATAAATTTTATCACCTTCAACTGCATCCCACATCGTTTCCCAGTGCCATTGTGAAGCACCCCTTTTATTTCTTAATGGAGACCAAACAATCTTATTCTGAGGCTTGCCTTTTTTGCTACCTTGATTAACCCACCAGGTTGCCATGATTAAATCCCAATATGTTAATATAAACACCTGAATTATAGCATTATAACGAGTTTTAAATGAATAAATACCATTTTGTTATCGGCGTGGATGAAGTCGGGCGCGGGCCGTTATTGGGCGATGTGGTAGTTTGTGCGCTCATCTTCGATAAAGCGATTTTATCTATCAAAGAAGATAGCGTAAGCACTGATTTACACACTGCTGATAGTGTAGGTATTAGCCACAATCATGCCCTAAGCGCGCTAACCGACTCCAAAAAACTGTCAGAGAAAAAACGAGAAGCGTTATTTTCCTTGATTGAACAAACGGCGAGCGCGCATCAGGTTGTCAAAATTTCTGCCAGCTTAATAGACCAGCTCAACATCTTACAAGCGACATTACTAGGGATGAAACAAGCGGTGGCAGGCGTGATGGCGCAAATGTTAGCGCAATACCCAACGGCGACCTTTAGCGTCATGGTGGATGGCAATAAACTGCCCGTGTTGTTTGACTTGCCCAATTATCAGCAAATTACGCATGAGCAAGCGATTGTGAAAGGGGACGGCAAACATGCGTGTATCAGTGGCGCCAGTGTGATTGCCAAAGTGACGCGTGACCGAGACATGGTGGCGTTGTCAGAGTTATATCCTGATTATGGCATTGAGCAGCATAAAGGCTATCCCACTGCCGCCCATATTCAAGCGATACAACATTACGGTATTTTGCCCATGCACCGCAAAAGTTTTGCCCCCATCAAACAGAGGATTTTAGACAAAAAAGGTGAACATACAGTCAATATCCGGTAGTAATGAGTGCAGGTCTAAAGTCGCCTTGTGAGCGGGTTTAACTAGTAAGGTGTGCTGAGCATGACAAGTAAAAAGATGGTCTTGCTCGCAGACCTGCAAGCTGTGCCCGATTTGTTTTCAACCTCTCGGTGGACAGCGCGCCAAACAAGGTCTGATAGTCGCCCTGTATGTTCAAATCCATCATAGCAAATTGTAGGGTTTTTTCAAACTAGCTTATACTAAATCAATCTGCCAATTAGCGGCTTGCAATTGGATATTTAAGTTTCTGAGTTTGACCGCTATGTCATCTGCTTGTTTTTGCAGTCTGACGGGTTCAATCACTTTTTGCCATTTGATTTCTCGATAGCTATAACGATCGCCTTCCGTCTTAGCATTATCAATCGCAGTTTGCAGCAGGCGATGGCGTTCGGCAAGTTCATCACGCTTGACTAAAGTGCTGAGCATGGTTGCACCATCGGGCATGACAGCGATGGCATTGGTGCGATGGATATGGTCTATTAACGCATACAGCTCGCTCATGACTTGATTGGCTTGTAGCAGCAGTTCATTCGGGTTTTCACTTGGGGTGTCGCCATCTTGGACTTTGACGTTTTCAGCAATGCGCGATTTCAAGCTGGCGAGCTTTTTTTGCATATCGGCACGTCGTAACAAAGCTTCTGCAAGTTTCATGGTTATCTCCTGATTGGTCAATTTAGTGGGTCAATTTAAACGTTAAAATCGTATAATTGGGTTAAAAATTGGGTAGGATAATCTGTAATCACACAATCCACGCCCATCTCAATCAAGCGCTTTGCCACCTCAACTTCATTCACCGTCCAAGCGCTGACTGTTAAGCCATAAATTTTGGCAATTTCCAACAGGGCTGGGGTAATAAGCGGATAATAAATGCCCACTTGGCTACAGCCTAACGCACAAGCGCGATTAAAGGTTTGCAATATTAAATTTTTACCCGCTGCATCAGGCGTCGGTAAAAAAGCAATTTGGCTTGCCAGCGTGGTGTTGGGTTCAAGTGTTTTAGGCTCAAGTGTTTTGGGTTCAAGTAATAAGCCTGTCGGAAAGTGAAAATTTAAAAATTGCTGTTGGTTTTGAATTTGGTACAAAATATCGGTATCAAAACTGGTCAAAGTGATGGGTAAAGCTTGCCATATTTCTTGTGATAATAGCCTAAGCAGATTTTTAACCAACAAGGCTGGATGAGTTTTGGCATGGGTTTTGATTTCTAGTTCAATATGGCAAAAGTGTTGCAGATAGGGTGGTAAATCGTCTAGCAACAATACATGATGTTTTAAAAACCCGGGTTCAAAACGTTGGGAAAACCGCCCATAGTCCGATTGCACAATGGCGCCTAATTCAGCCCATGTTTTATCAGCAATCCACGATTGTTGTCCTGTAAGACGATTTAAGGTTTCATCATGTACCACCACAAATTTGCCATCGGCGGTCATTTGGACGTCAAATTCAACCCCATCAAGCTGCTTACCCTGTTTTTGCAATTGCTGCACGTAGGCAAATCCGTCTTGACAGTTCTCTAGCCGTTCAGCGCGAGCAGCACGATGACCGAGTAAATAATAGGTTTGATTTGGATGGCGCATACGATGGCTCGCAATAGACAATAAAATTTTATGACTACTAAAAATTATTACAACTAAATTTTATTATAAATAATAGTGAACAACTAGCCAATTTGCAAAACTTTGCTTTATAATGGCATGGTAATAAATTCTGCGTGAAGGTGCCTTATGTCTATGATTTTCCCACAAAATACGTTGTCAAAAAAAATGCGTACGCCGTTATTGTTGGCGTGTTTTGCCTTAGCCGTCGTGGGATGTAGTCGCAATGAGCAAAAAGACGAGCAAACTGGCAGTGCTGCAAGCAGTGAGCAAAAGTCAATTGAAACGTCTGATATTGCCTGTAACAATGAGAAGGCAACCAGTGCCATTCACAGTTATCTGGTCAATCGCATCGACCAGCAAGCCAAAAAACAGTCTGACATCATTCAGCAGCAAGCAGGTACGGTGGTTGATATGACTATCTTGCAAAATGGCTTGTCGCAAGTGGCAATCAACCTAGAGAGCGTGAATGGTAGCAATGGTAAATGCCAAGCGACGGTGTCGTTTAATATGCCTCAAGCGCAGCTCGATAACGCCGATAAAATTTATACCCGTCTAAAAATGCCAGTCGCCGCCGAGCAAATCGCGTCGCGTGGTTATCAACTGCAAAATAGCACATTGGTGGCAAACCCTGTTGGATTTGGGTTATCAGCCAGCGGCGCCAATTACCAAGTCAATAGCACCACAGGCGACGATGTGATTGGGCTAGTCGGTGAGATTATGGCAAATTCGGCATTAGCGCAAACGCTGACCCAGCCATCTAATACGCCCTTAGCCGGTTCTTCGGCAGGCGCCATACCTGTTCTACCGCCTGTGACTAGCAAACCCAGTGTCGCTGCCAACAACAGCCAAAATTCAACGACCAAACCTGTCAAGAAACAAACCACAGAAGAACCAAAAACAGACAGTGAAAAAAACGACAGCGAAAAAACCAAGACTGACGTGACCACCACATCAGACAAGAAAAACACAGCATCAGATAGCGCAGATAAAATATCGGATAAAAAATCTGAGTCAACCACCGCAAATGCTGATACCAAATCAACCGCTACTAAGTCAGCGGCTAGCACAAGTACAGACAAATCGACCAAGTCAGTATCGCATGAAAAAGTCCCAACCGACACCAATGTCAAATTAACCATTGAAGAAAAAAACGAGCAGTACTAACCCGTTATCCACTATTAGATGACGTGTTTAACGTATGCCACCCAGCCATCAATTTGTTTTATCATGTTTTTGATGTAGTAATGTGACTAAACATAAAACAAATTGATGCGTCAATTCTCTGCCTGCCACCATAAGGATATGAACATGGCTCATTTTGCCCCACAAATCGCTGTTAAAGCTACCTATATGCGCGGTGGTACGTCAAAAGGTACTTTTTTCAAGCTTGATGACCTACCTGAACGCTGCCAAACCCCAGGGCAAGCCCGAGATAGTTTTTTACTGAGAGTGGTTGGTAGTCCAGATCCGTATGGTAAGCAAATTGACGGTTTGGGAAATGGCTCATCATCAACCTCCAAAGTGGTAATTTTGTCAAAAACAGACGTTGCCAATCATGATGTGAATTATTTATTCGGTCAGGTCGCCATTGACAAAGCGATGATTGATTGGTCAGGTAACTGTGGTAACTTAACCGCTGCGGTCGGTTCATTTGCGATTGCTAATGGGTTGGTGGATGCCAGTAAAGTTCCCCAAAATGGCATTTGTGAAGTGCGTATTTGGCAGCAAAATATTAGCAAAACCATCATCGCGCATGTACCCATGACCGATGGTCAAGTGCAAGAAACGGGCGATTTTGAACTAGATGGTGTGACTTTCCCAGCAGCCGAAGTCAAAATTGAATTTATCGACCCTGTGGACAGCGATGGCGATATGTTCCCGACGGGCAACTTGATTGACAAACTGGATGTACCTGAAATCGGTGAATTTGACGTCACGATGATCAATGCGGGAATCCCAACGATTTTTTTAAATGCCAAAGACTTGGGTTTTACGGGCGCTGAGCTGCAAAAAGACATCAACAGTAACCAAGAAATTTTGGCGAAGCTTGAAAAAATCCGTGCCCATGGCGCAGTTAAAATGGGACTAATTGCAGCGTTAACAGAAGCTCAAACCCGTCAGCATACCCCAAAAATTGCTTGGGTTGCGCCACCCGCTGATTATACCGCCTCTAGTGGCAAAGCAGTCAAGGCAGGCGATATTGATTTGCTTGCACGCGCGATGAGCATGGGTCAACTGCACCATGCCATGATGGGTACAGCCTCGGTTGCGATTGGCACCGCAGCGACCATTAAAGGTACGCTAGTCAACCAAGCGGCCGGTGGCAAAGCGTTGTCTGAAGTACGCTTTGGTCACCCATCAGGCACGCTACTGGTCGGGGGTGAGTCCTCGCAAGTGGATGGCAAATGGCAAGCCAAAAAAGTGTCTATGAGCCGTTCAGCGCGCCGTCTGATGGCGGGTGAGGTGTATGTGCCGGGCGATGCGTTTTAATCGACAAATCATTCACAAGCCAACTTATAGCCTAATACCTAAAAGCCTAATAACTAAGTCCCCAATACCTAAGAGCCCAATAATGACAGATAAGCACTCACACTGGATTGAACTGACGCACGCACCTAGCCAAGGGGTAACCGTGGTTCAAACCCTATCTGGCTGTGAGTCTATGCCAACCAAGTCAAACAATGATGCAGTGGGGCAGTCTAGTTTGAATGCTATGTATGGTCAATTTAATTTAGGCTTGCATGTAGGGGATGATAGTATGCAGGTGCATCAAAATCGTGCGCACTTGCTGCAATCCTTGCAACACTATCATCCCGCAATAAACAGCATTCATTGGCTTAATCAAATTCATGGTAATGATATTTATCAGGTTACCGATAAAATTGGCACAGCAGCGATATCTGCTGATGCGCATATTACTCGTTTGCCTAACGTTGCCTTAGCGATTATGACAGCAGATTGTGTACCTGTCATGATAGCCACCGATGCAGCAGATGATAACAAGCTGATAGCGGCGATTCATGCTGGCTGGCAAGGTCTTAGCAAGGATATCATTGCAAAAACGGTGCAAAAAATGGTACACCAGTTTGACTTTGCAGCGGGGGATAATGCGCCTACCGAAATGCACAAGGTCACTCGTGGGTGGCACGCTTGGATAGGCGCTAGCATCGCACAATCGAGCTATGAAGTGGACAGACGTGTCAAAGATGCGGTGTTATCAGTGTTAAACGTATCTGAGGCTGTCGCTAACCAGTTGTTTCAGCCAAATGCTGATAAGGTCGGTCATTATTTTGCCGATTTGCCTGCAATAGCAGAATTACAGCTCAAGGCTTGTGGCATTCATCAGGTGCATAAAAGTGGTTTAGATAGCCATGGTGATGCACGATTTTATTCGTATCGTCGGCAAACCCAGCATCAACTACCTGCAACAGGTAGAATGGCAACGCTGATCTTCATGGATTAATTCTCATAAAAAAAGGCAGTGTGTTAATCAATCATACTGCCTTTTTTGTGCAAGCTAAATTATTGCATAATTTTAACGTAAGCTTGGGCTCTTAAATCCTGCATCCAATCATCTAGCGCTTGCGGTGCCATACGTTGGTATAGAATTTCACGAGCCATGTTTTTACGATAGACATCACTCACATCTTTCTGGCGTTTTTCATCGACTTTAAGAATATGCCAGCCAAATTGTGATTGAAAGGGCACAGAATAGTCATTTACCGACGTTTTTTTCATCATTGCTTCAAAGCTTGGTACCATATCACCTTCACTGACCCAGCCCAAATCGCCGCCGTTGCTGGCGCTTCCTGGGTCTTTTGAGTAGGTGCTTGCTAAAGTAGCGAAGTCCTCACCTTGACGCAGTTTTTCATAGATAGTGTCGATCTGCTGTTTCGCCATGTCAGCCGGTAGGACGGTCGATGGGCTGATTAAAATATGGCGGGTATGCCATTGATCGATGATTTTTTGTTGACCGCCGCGTTTATCTACGAGTTTAATCACGTTATAACCTTCTGCCGTGGCAATCGGGTTGGTGACTTGCCCGACTTCAAGGGCGGTGATGTTTTTTGACAGTTCTGTCGGTAACTCTGCCGCGACGTGGTAGCCCATATCGCCCCCTTGAATTTGCGCGTTATAGTTGGTTTGCGCGTCAGTCATGATTTGCTCAATATTGGCATTCTCAGCTTGCAAGTTTTTGGCAATTTGGGTGGCTACGGTCAGCGCTTGTTTTTTTTGTTTGTCGCTGGTTTTACCTGCGGCATCGGCTTCAAAAGGCACGCGAATATGTAAGGTGCGATATTGTGATTTTTCTAAAGCGTTGCTCTCTGGTGATTTTAAGAAGTTATCGACATCTTGATCGGAGATTTTAATGCGGCTGCTAAGTTGTTGCTGCTGCAAAGTTTGTATCGCCAAGTCTTCACTGACTTTTTGACGCAATGCTTGGTAACTACCTGCGCGCTGGGCGTCAAGTTTTTGCTGGAATTCGGCAAGGCTTGCGACCCCGTTTTGTTGCGCCAAATTGGTCAACGCAGCATTCACTGCATTCTCTTCAGCCTGCAGTCCTTGGCGTTTGATGATATCAAGCTGAATTTGCTTAGTAATTAGCTGATCCAATACTTGCGGATAAAGTTGCTGCGCCGGCGGTACAGGTTTGTTTTGCGCTTGAAGCTGTGCAGAAGCTTGAGCAACCGCGCGATCCAACTGGCTGCGTAAAATAGGGGTGTCGTTGACAATAGCAATCACGCCATCAATGACCTGATCTTGCGAGTTGCTAGTGACGACAGGCGTTGGCTTGGCTGATGAGCTGGCGACCTCTGATGTTGCGGGCACAGTTTGGGAGACAGCTTTTGCTGTTTTTTGAGTGGTAGGTTTTGAGCCGCTGGTTTTGATGTCAGCTTTGACTGATTTGGCAGCGTTGGTGGTTTTGTTTGCTGTCACAGCTTTGGTTGATTTGCTTGTGGTTTGCGCTGCAGATTTGGTGCTAGATTTTTTACTAGATTCCACCGTCGTTTTGCTGCTGGTTGTGTTGGTTTTAGCGGTTACCGCTGCTGCAGTCACGGCTTGCGCGTTCAATGTTGGCATGACCAATAGAGCGCCATATATCAAAGCGCTAGTGAGAGCAGATAGGGCGTTACGGTGAAAATTGGGTAAATTATGCATGACAGCATGGTTCATGGCATGTATCCTTAAAAAAAATAAAAACCAAAAAATAAAAAAGTAAATTTGATCACTCAAAATCGTAGCAAAACCATTTAGCTTAAATGACGGGTCTTTGACCGAGTGGCTTAGATGTTGCTAAATAATATTGCTAAGTGATGTTATAAAGTTTGGGTCATTTTATACAATAATATTTGCTGGCGTATGTCTGTATGATAATAAATCCTAAAAAACCTCAAGTTTTAGGCAGTTTTTTGCGTAAAAGGCGTTTAGTATTTAGGGTCATAACCCAATACCCGATTACGCATCAAGCTAGCCAGTCGACCGTCACCTTTGTTGGATAACCCATTTAAGCTAATTTCTGCCATGATAGCGTGGTCAGCACTGTCTTTATCACTTAATTCATCATAATAACGGCGAGCATAAATCGATAAGCCATAACAACAGCTATCATAAGTAAAGCCCGCTAACACATCACTAAAACGACTTTTCTCATTGTCGTATTGGACAGCCCCTAAAAACTGCCAATTATCATTAATAGGCAAAACAGCAGAGCCTGTGAAAGCAGAGAGGGCTTTTTGTCCAAATATACTCTCATTGCGTTTGATATACCCTAAGTTATAAAGGCTATTGTAAGTTGGCGCATAACGAAATTGGGTGTTGATATAGTTTAAATCAGCGTTGTCATCAACCGAGCCATCTAAATCTACCCAAAAATCTTGACGCGGTTGGGTGCTTACTTCAAATACGGTACCGGTATTGTCAATTTTTAACCCATCATCGGTATTGTCAAGATGTACCCGAATATCACTCAAATAAATTTGTTTACCCACGCTAGCATCCAAGCGAGTCAAACCATTGCGATCAATATAGCGATAATTTAATGATGGGGTTAGATGATTGTTGTCGGGCAGGCGATCATATCCCAAAAACCATGAATCTTCATACAATTGCGAAAAATTGAGCGATGCCAAACGGGTATTAAAGTTGGGTACGTCAGTCTGGTCTTTATAGGGCGAGTACACATATTTTAGGCGCGGGCTTAATAACTGATAGCCGCCCAATGAGTCATCAAATTTACCAAACGGAGTGCCTGCTTTAAAAAAATTTAAGCCACTGTCAATACTAAACTGCGGTACAAAAATAGATTGGCTTTTGCTATTTTTATCCAGTCCATTGGCGTCGGCTGATTCTTGGTCAAATTGGGTATAAAGGTGCTGTAAACTTACTGACGGGGTCACATATCCCCAAGTCCGCATCATTGGGTAGGCGGCAGTGAGTTTGTTATACAGTCTGCCACCACTTTGCTCAGGCGCAGAGCCATCATCGATTGGGCGTTTAAAATAGGCAAAATCGCTGATACCCGTCAAATCAAATTGGGTCACCCAAGGCACACGATATTTGACCGATAACTGCGGCAGACGGTCATACGGTTTGTCTTTATCCAAGATTTTGTCTGAATTGGTTAAATTACGATCCAGTGTTTGAAAGGTTTCAATCTTGGCAAGCGCAGTCAAATAGTCATTGTAATAATTGGCTTGAATGCGGCGCGGTAAATTTAATTGAACGGTTTCGTCACCCAAGGTCTCAAAATCGTTTAAGAATTTAGGATCTGAGACATACTGGTATAGCGCGTCAATGGATAGGTTAGGGATATCTTTTGACTGCCAATGATGATTATAGTAAAAGCGCTTACGGTCTTCATCATTGTATTGTTTGTCGTTTGGCAGATAAGAGCCTGTCAAGCTACCATAACCAAATTTTTCTGTCAGATAGCGGAACTCACCTGTCAACATCGGATTGCGATCAGTAAAAATGGTTGGCGTGACAGTGGCATCGTAATTTGGCGCTAGATTAAAGTAATAAGGTAACTGTACATTAAAACTCCCTTCCGTACTAAAGCCGCCGCGTGGTAACAAAAAACCACTGGTGCGGCGATCGTCAATCGGAAAGTTGAAATACGGCAGGTACAATACCGGGGTATTTTTGACTTTTAACGTGGCATTATAGGCTTCACCGCGGCCCGTGTCGGTATTGATATCGATGTTTTTGGCATTGATTTGCCAAGTCGGATTGTCAGGCGCGCAGGTGGTAAACATGACATCGTCAATTTCAACGCGGCTTTCATCGACTTTATTAAGCCGTTTGGCATAACCATACGCTTGTAGCGGTACGCTGGCAAACGCCACATCTTTGGCGGTTGCTTTGGTGCTATCCGTTTGGTACGCCAGTTCATCGGCAACGGTAATCAGCCCCCCTTTTGGGCTATCTTTAAGGCTTACACGTGGGTTACCGTCTGTCGATTGGGTACTTTGCGCGGCATCCACCAACAAAACATTACCTTGAGCTGCCGCAATGCCATCTTGCACGTTAACGACCACTTTATCGGCAGAGATTTGCTGACGACCTTGGTTGATTTGCACATCGCCTGACAATTCGGCGTAGTTTTCATTGTCATAATAGCCATAGTCAGCCGAGGCATAAATTGGGAAGCTGCTATTGGGTTGGTCGGTAGCAGCTGCCGCTAATGCCTGTTGTTGATAGATGGTCGAAGTGGGATATACCCAGTTGCCATGACACATGGCGTCTTTTCGGGTCCCTGCTTTTGATTGCGTGTTTGCTTGAGCACCTGACTGTTGACTATCAGGCGTGAGCGGGTTCAGTAAATTTGGATTAGCATTTGAATTAGCACCCGTGGCGCTAGTATCGTCCGTGGTTTGCTGGGTTTTGAGTTGATAAAAGGTTTTGAGCTTATCTAGACTGGCTTGCTGTTGTTGATTTGGGGTAAAGTTGGGACGAGTACGCGCAGAGTTTGGTTTGATGTCAGGCGCGCTAATCGGCGTGATACCTTGATTGGTGGTTACATCGACAGTAGTGGTGCTGTCTGCTGTGGTGGCGATACTACTATCGGTATCGGGCTTTGCAGCTGAGGTATCAAGGTTTTGTTTTTCAATACTCTGTGATTCAGTGGTTTGTGCCTCAATACTTTGTGACTCAATGTTTTTAGCTGCTGTGCTTTGTGCTGTCGTTGCATCATTCGATTCAGTCACGGCTGCTGTCGGCAACACCGCAAGCGCTGAGGTTGAATACAAAGTAGTAAACATTGCCCCAAGCGTCATCGCTAAAACGTTGGTGTGTCGATAAATTTGGTGTAATGATTGATGCAGGCGTGTGGGCTGGGTTGGCAAAGACGAATGTGAAGTTAAACGATTAGAAGTTGACGAAATAGGCGACAATTTCACAGATTTTTTCATTAGACATTTACCAAAGACGCAATATAAAAACCTTCACATCATATCACTAGCACCATCAATATACTATTGCAAAAGATGTTTAAAATTGCAAACATGATAGACGCCACTTGAGAGATACGCAGATTTTCGGTAGCATAACTTATTTTTATTGAGTAAGCCCACCTTATGAACCATCCCGCCGCACAACTTGCCAACCAAGACCCTTCCGATAGCACAGCTTCGCCATCAGATGACCAGCCATGTCAACCACACTCATATGAACAACAGCCACTTGAACAACAGTCACGGGAACAACAGCTGCACACTTGGTTAACCCAAGTTTTTCCAAATCAATCATTGCAGCATGAAAAAATACCTGGTGATGCCAGCTTTCGCAGCTATCATCGCTTAACCGTCGACAATCAACACTATATCGTGATGGATGCGCCGCCAGAAAAAGAATCGGTGAAAGAATTTATCGCCGTGGACAACTTAATGGCAGGTCATGTGCATGTGCCAAAAATGATTGCCACGGATGAACAGCAAGGTTTTATCGTCCTTGAGGATTTGGGAAACACGGATTTTGCCGATGTCATTGCCAAGGATTTAACGGATGCAGGCGAAATGGTAAAAACTGCGCGCTATTATCAGCAGGCAATGCAGGAAATTTTGGCGATTCAAAAGATTGACATCAATGACGCCAAAGCCGTTATCCCAAGTTACGATGATGCCTTGCTGCGCCGAGAAATGGGCTTGTTTAGCGAGTGGTTTTTACCCTATATCGGCGTGACGATTACCCCAGACTTAGAGACGCTGTGGCAAGATTTGCAGTCTGATATTATCCAGCAAGTCATCACGCAGCCTCAAGTGGTGGTGCACCGTGATTTTCACAGCCGTAATTTGATGGTATTAAATCACAGCGATGAGTTGGGCGTGATTGATTTTCAAGATGCTGTCATCGGTGCCTACACCTATGATTTGGCGTCTTTACTGCGAGATGCCTATATCAATTATGATGAAACATGGGTCAACACGCATCTGGCTCATTATCACCAATTGGCGCAAATTGACAAAAGCTTGGCAGAGTTTACTGTGGATTTTAATATCATGAGTATGCAGCGTCATCTCAAGGTATTGGGAATCTTTGTACGTTTGTTCGAGCGAGATGGCAAAGACCGTTATTTGGTAAATCTGCCTAAAGTTTTCAATGATTTATTAACTTGTCTAAAAGCTATCACCCAAAGGGATGAGCATCATACTTTTGATAAGTTTGCTGATTGGATGACCGCCGTCGTTGAACCTGCTTTTCATCAAAAAATCCAAGGATAAAACCCCATGTCAACCACCATCACCCAAGCCATGATTTTATCCGCGGGTAAAGGCACTCGGCTACGCCCTTTAACCTTGACCACGCCAAAACCACTTGTCGAAGTCGGCGGGCAACCGCTTATCGTATGGCATATCAAAGCACTCAAACAAGCAGGTATCACCGATATCACCATCAATGTGTCATGGCTTGCTGATAAACTGCTAAATGCAATCGGGGATGGCAGTCAATACGGTGTCACTATTCATTGGTCGATTGAGCCAGAAGAACCGCTTGAGACAGCAGGCGGTATCAAGCTGGCTTTGGCTAGCGGCAAATTAAAAGACCAGCCATTTATTTTGGTCAATGGGGATGTATGGACGCCTTTTGATTTTGCTCAACTAAGCCAGCTTCAGTTAAACGATTCGCAGGCTTATTTGCTACTCACCGACCAAGCGACGCACAACCCAACTGGCGATTTTGCCTTAGAAAATGGCAAGGTCAAGGCAGATGGTACGCCAAAATATACCTTTGCAGGGATTAGTGTGATGTCACCAAGATTATTGGATACGGTCAAGGTAGGTGAAACTGCGCCGCTTGCGCCACTACTTAAACAAGCCATGCAAGCAGGTTTGGTAATGGGGGATTTGCTGAGCGAGGCGTGGGTCGATGTAGGTACGCTTGAGCGTTTAGAAAATTTGAACCAAAAATTGTCGGCTAACAAGTAATTTGACAGAAAATTGCATCTTTTGCCATTTTGCTTTTATTTGAAAGCCGAGCAAACTAAACGGTTAAAGCTAAAAAAATGACCTAAAACTGTGATAAAATTTGTCACAGTTTTATTTTTAGCATGTTACATACGACAAAATTTAATTCTGCAATTAATTCTGTGATATAGGAAAGCCAATGACAACCCCAATTTCTGAACGTCGTCTTGCCAACGCCATCCGTACCCTAGCTTTTGAAGCGGTGCAAAAAGCCAATTCTGGACATCCAGGCGCGCCGATGGGCATGGCAGATATCGCTGAAGTGTTATGGCGTAAGTTTTTAAAGCACAATCCAACCGACCCAAATTGGCTAAATCGCGACCGTTTTGTGCTATCAAATGGTCATGGCTCAATGCTCCAGTACGCTTTGCTGCACTTGACAGGGTATGACGTTAGCATTGAGGATATCAAAAATTTTCGCCAATTGCACTCTAAAACCCCCGGTCACCCTGAATATGGCTATACCGCAGGTGTGGAAACTACCACAGGTCCGTTGGGTCAAGGGATTGCCAACGCTGTAGGTTTTGCGATTGCAGAAAAAACCCTAGCCGCGCAATTTAACCGAGACGGTCACCAAATCATCGACCACCAAACCTATTGCTTTTTAGGTGATGGTTGTTTGATGGAAGGTATTAGCCATGAAGTTTGCTCATTAGCCGGTACGCTGCAACTGGGAAAATTGGTTGTCTACTATGATGACAATGGTATTTCGATTGATGGTGACGTTGAAGGCTGGTTTTCAGATGACACCCAAAAACGTTTCGAAGCCTATGGCTGGCAAGTGCAAAAAGTTGACGGTCACGATACCGATGCCATCACCCAAGCGACCCAAAATGCTATAGCTGAAAAAAATAAACCCTCACTCATCATCTGTAAAACCGTGATTGGCGCAGGTTCACCCAACAAGCAAGGCTTGGAGGCCTCACATGGCGCACCCCTTGGCGCGGATGAAATCTTGCTTACCCGTCAAGCACTCAAGTGGGATCATGAAGCGTTTGAACTTCCAGACGATATTTATGAAGGGTGGGACTGTACAGTTAAAGGTCAAGCGTTACAGCAATCATGGGAGAGTGAATTTGATGCTTATAAAGACGCTTACCCAGAGCTTGCCAGTGAATTACTTCGCCGTGTGAATGGTGACTTGCCAGCAAATTTTGAGACACAAGCTCAAGAATTTATCAAGGCTTGTCAAGATAACCCAGAAAACATTGCAACGCGTAAAGCCAGCCAAAATTCAATCAATGCCTTACAGCCATTATTACCAGAGCTGCTTGGCGGTTCTGCTGATTTGGCAGGGTCAAATCTGACTTGGTTTAAAAATGCCAAGGCGCTCGAAGATGATGCGGCAGGTAACTATATTCACTACGGTGTGCGTGAATTTGGTATGACGGCGATTGCCAATGGTATAGCCTTATATGGCGGGTTTATTCCGTATGTGGCAACGTTCTTGATGTTTATGGAATATGCGCGCAATGCGGTGCGTATGTCAGCCTTAATGAAACAACGTGTTATTAACGTCTATACTCACGACTCAATCGGTCTGGGTGAAGATGGACCTACTCACCAACCTGTAGAGCAGTTGTCAAGTCTGCGTGCCACCCCAAACCTGCATACTTGGCGCCCGTGTGATACGGTCGAGTCAGCCGTGGCATGGGTAGAAGCCTTGAAGGCAAAATCAACCCCATCCGCGCTGATTTTTAGCCGTCAAAACCTACCGCACCAAGCGCGAGATATCGAGCAAGTAGCCAATATTGCCAAAGGTGGCTATGTACTAGCCAAAGAACAAGGCGAGCTACGTGCCATCATCATCGCCACAGGTTCAGAGATTGAGCTTGCAATGAATGCTTATATTGAGTTGACTGCCGAAGGTTTGGGCGTGCGCGTTGTATCAATGCCGTGTGCTGAAGTGTTTGCCAAACAAGAAATCAACTACCGTGACAGCGTGTTACCACCCCAAGTGCGTGCGCGTGTGGCGGTTGAAGCCAGCCATATCGATTATTGGTACAAGTTTGTAGGGCTTGATGGTAAAGTCGTGGGTATGACCACCTTTGGTGAGTCTGCCCCTGCCAAAGACTTGTTCCCATACTTTAACATCACCACTGATGCGGTGATTCGAGCTGTAAAAGCGGTTGTTTAAGTTGAATTTCTGACTTACTAAAAGGTGGGCAATGCTCGCCTTTTTTATTTCTTAATTAAACGGGTTTTTTTTGCATTCTTTATAGGATGAATACTTGGTACCAATCCAATAGGCTAAAAACACTATCGAAAAAATTATACTCAAAAAATAATAGCTGATTTGGCTCGACACACCTTGCTGAAGTTGAGTTTTTGATAGTTTAATATTTGGGTTGCTAGGTAAATAATAGATGGTAATGCTATCACCTAAAGATTGCTTGTCGCAAATATCTAAGCTAGGGTCTTCAGGTACAGTGTCTATAAAATATTGTTTTTGATTAACTACATAACGATATAAACGCGTGGCTGATAGTCCGCGTCCTTTATTGCAACGAGTCTTTGTAGAATACGCTAAGGTTATAATGCCTTGCTGCTTGATAGTTTGATAAGTGTTAGCCGTTTTGTGATAATTAAAATTGCCAATAAAAGAAAAAATTACTGTAACTATGATTGAAACTACCGCAGCAAATAATAGTAAATTCTTTGATAGCATTTTAGCGATTAACTGTATAGAAAAATTCGACCAAGTTTAGTTGCCCCGACATTGTAACGCCAATGACAGCATTAACACTGTTGTCATTCAATCGCCAATCGCCGAGCACTAACCGTTTTTTATTGCCAATTTGATGAACAGCAGGGCGGTGAGTATGCCCATGAATCAGTATATCTGCTTTTTGCAAGGCTTGTTTGACGGCTTGTTCATTAACATCCATGATTTGCAGGGATTTTTTGGCATTATCAGTTTTGCTTTTTTGGCGTAAATCTTGCGCAATTTGTTGGCGTTTTTTGATGGGTAGCGCGAGTAAAATTTTTTTAGTGATAGGATGTTGGATGATTTTGCGAAAGCGTTGGTAACCTTTATCATCGCTGCACAGCGCATCGCCATGTTCTAGGCGAACTTTTTTGCCATTTAATGTCAAATAAAACGGCTCAAAAATCAATTGCCCGCCAAACTTGTCGCAAAATTGCTGCCCAAGCAGAAAGTCCCGATTACCATGCATGACAAAAATCTGGCAGTTTTTATCGGATAATGTTTTGAGCTTTGCTATAATCGGTTGAAGCGCATCTATTAGGGTATCTGTATCGGCAACATCATCTCCTAACCAAGCTTCAAACCAATCACCGAGAATAAAAAACTGTTTTAGGTTGGGCAATAAAGCCAGTTTATCTAAAAAATCTAAAAAAGCCTGCCCTAAAGGATTAGTGGCAGGCTCATTCATGCTCAAATGTAAGTCACTGATAATAACCTGCGTAATGGCGGAGGGATTATCGGTGACCAAATCTGCAAAACTTTGCATACAAAAAAATTATTTCTCAATTACTTTTGCATGGGTAATCACCACAGGCGTGGTTGGCACATCAGCGTGGAAACCGTATTTACCAGTTGGTACACCTTTGATTTTATTGACAATGTCCATGCCTTCAGTCACTTTACCAAATACCGCATAACCCCAGCCTTGTGGGTTTTTGCCAGAAAAGTTTAGGAAGCTATTGTCTTTTACATTGATAAAAAATTGCGCAGTCGCTGAATGTGGGTCAGAAGTACGTGCCATTGCAATCGTGCCGACTTCATTTTTTAAGCCATTATCTGCTTCATTTTGGATTGGGGCATTGGTAGATTTTTCTGTCATGTTGGCGTCCATACCGCCACCTTGAATCATAAAACCGTCAATGACGCGGTGAAAAATCGTGCCATCATAATGGCCTGATTTGACGTATTCTAAGAAGTTTGCCACGGTATTGGGGGCTTTTTCTTGATTGAGTTCGATAACGATGTTACCCATGGTGGTTTCTAATTCTACATATGGCATATCCATTGTGTGCTCCTAATGGTTTTTATGGTTAAAAAAACGTATCTTGCAATTGTTGTGGCTATCCTAGCGATTTTCAATCAAAAAGTCAGTATTTAGTTTGCAAAGTTGGCAAAATTAAATGTTTCAATTAAATTCATTTAAGTTTTTTCGATGTCAAAAAACTGCTAGAATGGCAGATTAGTTCACCATTTTTGTAATAGGTAAGGGGCAACCAAATGACGGCGACGACCGACAAAAATACAAAAACCAACGATACAGCAGCCAATAGTGAAAAAAATGACTTTATCCGTGCGATTGTACGCGATGACCTTGCTTCGCAAAAATATAGCCAGATTGTGACCCGTTTTCCACCTGAGCCCAATGGCTACTTACATTTGGGTCATGTCAAATCTATTTGTCTCAACTTTGGGCTTGCTAAGGAGTTTGCAGGGCTGTGTAACCTGCGGTTTGATGACACCAATCCTGATGCTGAAGATCAGGAGTTTGTCGATAATATCAAAGATGATGTCAAATGGCTCGGTTTTGATTGGGCAGGCGAGGCGCGCTATGCGTCTAGTTATTTTGGTCAGTTATATGATTGGGCGGTCAAATTAATCAAACAAGGCGATGCCTATGTTGATTTACAAAGTCCTGAGGATATTCGTGAAAACCGCGGCAATTTTGGTCAAGCAGGTAAAAATTCACCTTACCGTGACGCCAGTGTTGAAGAGAATTTGCAACGCTTTGACGATATGAAGCTTGGCAAATATGGCAACGGTGAAGCGGTGCTTCGTGCCAAAATCGACATGGCAAGCCCCAATATGAATATGCGCGATCCGATTTTGTATCGTGTCATGCACCAAGCGCATCACCAAACAGGCGATGATTGGTGCATTTATCCCATGTACGATTATGCTCACCCATTGTCAGATGCAATCGAAGGTATTACGCATTCGATTTGTACCCTAGAATTTGAAGACCACCGTCCGTTTTATGATTGGGTGGTAGATAAAGTGGGCTTTGACAAAGAACCACACCAATATGAATTTGCACGCCTAAACGTAAACCACATTTTGACCAGTAAACGCAAACTCAAAAAACTGGTTGAAGATGACTTGGTGAGCGGTTGGGACGATCCGCGTATGCCGACGATTGCCGGTATGCGCCGCCGTGGTTATACCCCTGAAGGCTTACGGGATTTTTGTGACCGTGTAGGCGTCAGCAAGTCAGACGGTGTGGTGGATTTTGGCTTACTCGAGTTTAGTATCCGTAACTCATTAGAGCATGTGAATCGTTCCATGGCGGTGCTAAGCCCACTAAAAGTGACCATTACCAATTTTGATGAAGCGGTTGCCAATGTTGAAGCACTTAAAAAAGACAGTGTAAAAACTAAACTCGACAATGGGGTTTTATGGTTGACCCAGCCTAAAAATAGCCATGATGACAGCCAAGGTATGCGTGACATTCCTTTTACCAAAGAAATTTATATTGATAAAGGGGATTTTGAAATCACGCCGCCTGAAGGCTATAAACGTTTATCACCGCAAAACCCAGAAATCCGCTTACGCAATAGTTATGTGTTAAAGATTGAGGAAAACATCACTGACGACAATGGCGAAGTGGTAGGGCTAACAGCGACTATTGACCCAAAAACGTTGGGCAACAATCCAGAAGGTCGTAAGGTTAAAGGTGTGATACATTGGGTGTCGGCAAGCTTGGGCAAACCTGCCAAAGTCCGTCTGTATGAGCAGTTGTTCACCCAAGAAGACCCCGCCAAAATTGACATCAATAATTTAGCCGCAGAGATTAATCCCAATTCACTACGTGAAGTAGATGCCATTGTCGAGCCTTCTTTATCACAAGTCAATGCAGGCGAGCGTTTTCAATTTGAACGCGAAGGGTTTTTTGTGGCAGATAGTAAAGACTATTCACCAGAGTATTTGGTGTTTAACCGTATTGTGACCTTAAAAGACAGTTTCAAACCATAAATTATCTTTAACTTAAAAATTAGCTGGCATAGCAATATGTCAGCTTTTTTTGTAAAAGGATATCTTAACATATTGTTACTTATAGTTTTATTATTGTATTAGCTAAACGGTTTTTTTTATTTTTTTACATGCGTAACATTTGTACTGTGCTAAACTACTCACGTAAATTTAAGTCAGTCTTGCGTAATCAATCCGTTATTCTTGTTAGATTTTGTAACTTTTAATGGCTTGATTTTAATGGCTACTAGGCTTAAGGTATGGTTGTTCATCTGTTCTTCGTAAATATATTGGTAGTTTTGGTAACTGTATGCTTTATCCAACAGCAAGTTAACCATGATTTGATTGAGAGTGTTGAAATGAAAACATTGTTAAAGAAAACGTTGTTAAGTGCTGTCATTGCACTGGTGGGCGTACAAAGTAATGCTGAATTAAATATGCAGACAGGTAGCCAGGCTAAAGTTAGTTGGGGTGGGCAAGGTAGTTTAGATAAAGCCCGTGCCATCATGTATAACAGCACGCCACAGACGACAAGTTTTAATAGCGGTAATTATAATAACTATAACAATGCATACAGTGAGGATGATAGCTACAATCCAGCGTGGTCTCAAGATAGCACGCGGGCTTCGGGCAGCTATTTTGCCAATTCTAAAGGTGCTTTGGTAGTGGATGCGTTAACAGGCAATACCATTTATGAAAAAAATGCTGATATTGCGCGTCCGATTGCGTCAATTAGTAAATTGATGACAGCTGTGGTGGTGGCAGAATCAGGCGCTAACATGGGCGAAACATTGACGATTAGTCCATTAGATTTCAAAACCCCAAAACAATCGGGCAGTGACCGTCTAAAAGTTGGCGATCAGCTTAATCGTGCTGAAATGCTACTGATGATGATGATGAAATCAGAAAATCCCGCGGCTAAAGCATTAGCACGTACTGACCCTATGGGCTATGACAATTTTATCAGCCGTATGAACCAAAAAGCGCGTGAATTGGGGATGACGCAAACCCGTTATTATGACCCATCGGGTTTGGATTCTCGGAATGTGGCATCACCGCGTGATTTGGCAATTTTGGCGCGCTATGCTTATAAGCATAATTTAATTAGCCAGTTTAGTACCACGCCTAGCCGCCAATTTGGGGTAAATAATATCAATTCAGGTTACCGCACGGTTGCGGCGCGCAGTACCAATTACATGGTACGCGATGGTCTATACAATATTGGCCTATCAAAAACAGGGTATATTCGTGAAGCGGGCAACTGTGTTTTGTTTGAAACCAATGTCGGTAATCGTCCAGCCATCGTAGTGTTATTGGGCGCCAATGACTCAAAAACCCGTTGGAACGATGCAGAAAATATTATTGCTAATTTAAGCATGCGCCGATTCACCTAATCAATTCGCAATTAATTGACTGATTTTTTGAAAAAAAAGCAAGGATAACTTTCCTTGCTTTTTTATGGGTGAAAGACTACCAAAATCAGCTATTTGGTATGTTTTGTAAGCTATTTAGCGTGTTTCATACAGGTGGTCGCAAAGGGTACTGCTTCTAGACGCTCAGGTTCGATTTCTTCACCACTCACAGCGCAAATACCGTAAGTACCATTTTCGATACGAAGTAAGGCATTATTCACCAATTCAAGGTTTTGCTTGGCTTCGACTAGCAAGTTTTTACGTACATCGTTTTGCTCATTAATCACCGCTTGGTCATCCCAATCTTGGGTCATATCCGTATCAGGATTTTGCATATCATGTTGGATTTTATACACGCGAGTTTGGTATTCTTGTTTTAGGTCAAGTAATCGTTGTTTTGCTTTGTCAAGGTCAACCATACGGCCTCCAATTTTATAATAAAATATTGAACGCAGTGCTGCGTTCATGTTGTTGTTTTTATAAGCTTATCATCAACACCCTTCTTAATAAAGTAGTAATATAGTAGTAATACCGTGTTATCACCGCGCGTGGCGTTAGTTGATAGCATCAATAATGTTAAAAATACTCAAAATATGCTAATCTACGCTTATTTTTTTATTCAATTTTTGTTGTCATGTGACGACGTTTTATCAACCCCTACGGGTCACCATCCTGTTGTTAACTTAGAGGTTAATCCATGCAATTTGCTCGTTTAAACGATATTGATGTTTCTGGCAAAACAGTTTTGATTCGCGAAGATTTAAATGTACCGTTAAAAGATGGCAAAATTGCCAATGATGCCCGCTTAAAAGCAAGCTTGCCTACTATTCAGTTGGCTTTAGATAAAGGCGCAGCGGTTATCGTGTGTTCGCATCTAGGTCGCCCAGACCCCTCAAACCCTGAAGCCAAATATTCATTGCAGCCAGTCGCAGATTATTTGGGCGATGCCCTTGGCAAACCTGTCAAATTGGTGACCGATTATGCCCAAAATAATGTGACAGTAGCCCCAGGTGAAGTTGTGCTACTGGAAAACGTACGTTTTAATGCGGGTGAAAAGAAAAACGATGCCGCTTTATCTGAACGCTACGCCGCTTTATGTGATGTATTTGTGATGGATGCTTTCGGTACTGCTCACCGTGCTGAAGCGTCAACGGAAGGCGTTATCGCCAAAGCAAAAATTGCTTGTGCAGGCCCATTATTGGCGGCAGAACTTGATGCATTAGCCAAAGCTTTAGACAATCCAGCCAAGCCAATGCTTGCGATTGTTGGCGGATCGAAAGTTTCTACGAAGTTGGATGTGCTTAAATCATTGGCAAAAATCTGTGACCAAATCATTGTGGGCGGTGGTATTGCCAATACATTCTTGGCAGCCAAAGGTGCCAATGTCGGTGCATCGCTATATGAAGCGGACATGGTGGAAACGGCGAAAAGCATTATGCAAGAAACCCATGTTTTACTACCTGACGAAGTGGTCGTCGCCAAAAAATCACAAATTGATTTTGATGATTTTTTGGGCTCGCTAGAATCTGCCGATGCCGTAACCAAATCTGTCAATACCATTGCAGATGATGAAATGATTCTAGACATTAGCCCAAGCAGTGCGGCGAAACTTGCCGATGCGATTAAAAATGCCAAAACCATCTTATGGAATGGACCTGTCGGCGTATTTGAAGTCGATAAATTTGGGGAAGGTACCAAAATCGTCAGTGAAGCAGTCGCAGCAAGTGAAGGCTTTAGCATTGCAGGCGGTGGTGATACGCTCGCTGCGATTGATAAATACAAGGTCGCCGATAAAGTAAGCTACACATCAACAGGGGGTGGGGCGTTCTTAGAATTTGTGGAAGGTAAAACCCTACCTGCCGTGCACGCACTGAGCCAACGTGCCTAAATGCTAACAATCATTATCATTAATTCAGCGATTTAAATTTATCATCGCTGAATTAATGTAATGTTAAGTTAATATTTGTATGGTAAACATTGTAATTAATTGCACCAAAAATATATTGTCGATAAGATATTATATAAGTATGTATACCCATATGTTTGGCGTTTAAGGAATTAATATGTTAAAACGTAATTTAGTATTGGCAACTTTATTAGCCACTTTATCAATCACGGCATGTAGTAAAAAAACGGAAGAAGCTGCAGCTAACGGTCAACCTGAAGCCGCAGCAAGCGCAGCGGGTCAAGACATTAAAGACGCGACTGCAAGTGCCGCCAGTGCAACAGCAAATGCAGGTGAAGCTGTAGCAAGTGCTGCTACCACGGGTGCCGCGGTTGCCCAAGGCGCAGCAATCAACGCAACTGAAGCTGTTGCCAATGGTGCCGCGCAAGCCACCGCAAACGTAGCCTCTGCTGTAGCGACTGGTGCAGCCAATGTAGCACAAGGTGCAGAAGCGGTTAAAAACGATGCAGCAAATAGCAATACTGATATTCAAACAACCGTGCCAGAAAAACAAAAATACTAATTTTAGCATTCAGCCTAAAAAAGCCCCAAAAGCATTTTGGGGCTTTTTATTGGGTTAGCTATTTTTTCATGATATCCATCATTTCAAAGTTATTTTTTTTGAATTTAAATTGTAGCGCACTTCTGTTATACTCAAGCCTTGTCTAACACGGCAAAACCCAATTTTTCTAAAATTTTCAATTGATTATTAACTTTACTAAGAGAAAGTAATATGGCTTTGATTTCTTTGCGTCAGCTTTTAGACCATGCAGCAGAAAACAACTATGGTGTTCCTGCATTTAACGTCAATAACTTAGAGCAAATGCGTGCCATTATGATGGCAGCCGATGAAACCAACTCACCTGTGATTGTGCAAGCATCGGCAGGCGCGCGCAAATACGCGGGTGCTCCATTTTTACGCCATCTTATTTTGTCTGCTATTGAGGAATGGCCACATATTCCCGTGGTTATGCACCAAGACCATGGTACTAGCCCAGAGGTTTGCCAGCGTTCAATCCAATTGGGTTTTTCATCGGTGATGATGGATGGCTCGTTAAAGAGTGATGGTAAAACCCCTGCAGACTATGATTATAATGTGGCAGTGACGCGTGAAGTAGTAAAACTCTCTCACGCTTGTGGCGTATCAGTAGAAGGTGAAATTGGTGTTTTAGGTAGCCTTGAAACGGGTATGGCTGGTGAAGAAGATGGCGTAGGGGCGGAAGGTAAACTTGATCATTCACAGCTATTAACCAGCGCCGATGAAGCTGAGCAATTTGTTAACGATACCCATGTTGATGCCCTAGCCATTGCAGTCGGCACTAGCCACGGGGCTTATAAATTTACCCGGCCACCTACCGATGATATCTTATCGATTGCCCGTATCAAAGAAATTCATGCCCGTATTCCTAATACTCACCTTGTGATGCACGGCTCTTCAAGTGTGCCACAAGAATGGCTCAAAGTGATTAATGAAAATGGCGGCAATATCGGTGAGACTTATGGTGTGCCAGTTGAGCAAATCGTAGAAGCCATCAAACATGGTGTACGTAAAGTCAATATCGACACCGATTTACGTTTGGCATCAACCGGTGCGATTCGCAAATTCCTCGCTGAAAACCCAGCAGAATTTGACCCACGTAAATATTTTGCCAAAACCATCGATGCCATGAAAGCGGTTTGTATCGATCGCTATACTGCATTTGGTACAGCGGGTAATGCGGATAAAATCCGCCCAATTAGTCTAGAAAAAATGGTTAGTTTCTATAACTAAACACTAGAGCTAAGTTTTAGCAAATGACTAATAAGCATGGCATTCAAGAGAGCATGACATTTAAGTGGGTTGACTGAGGTTGCCCACTTTTTTATTGGATTAAATTATTTGTAGTGAGTCATCAATGATAGGATTAATTCAAGGGCAAGTGCATCATCTAATGGCACCTACGGTAGTGCTGATGACCACAGCGGGCGTTGGGTATGAAATTGAGATGCCGCTCAATGCATTTTGCCAAATACAATTAAATCAGTCCGTCACTTTGTGGACACATTTTTTGGTGCGCGAGGATGCTCAGTTGTTATTTGGGTTTTTAAGCCATAGCGATAGGGAAGTGTTTAGACTGTTGCTTAAAGTCAATGGGGTGGGGGCAAAGATGGCCTTGGCGATGATGTCAACTGTAACGGTGCAGGAGTTGCACCAGTTTGTGATGAACAATGATGAGCTGGCATTGACGCGTATCCCAGGGGTTGGCAAAAAAACCGCCCAGCGATTGATTGTTGAATTAAAAGACAAAATCAAACACTTAGGTGATACATCAGGTTTTGCCCCTTCATTGCCACTAGCGACCGATAGCGGTAATGAAGGCATTATTATTGCCGAAGTCGAAGCGGGGTTGATTGCATTAGGTTATCGCGATAAAGAAGCCCAAGCTGCGATAAAACTGGCAAAATCTGCCATTGATTCACCGTTAACCATCCAAAATCTGCTGAAAGCATCTCTTAAAAATTTGGCGATGAATTAAAATTGCATAAAAAAAAGAGGATCAAATGACCCTCTTTTTTTAACCATTAACTTTATTCTGTTTCGGTTTTTGCCGTCTCTGGCTGGGATAATAAGTTTTTTTCCAGATAATGAATGTTTTGCGCTTGTTTACAAAATGCCTGGTCTTGCAAAATCACATCGCGATGCAATGGTACATTGGTTTTGATGCCGGTGATAATCAGCTCATCAAGGGCATGGCGAAGCTTGGCAATCGCTTGTTCACGGGTTTGACCATGACAGATTAATTTGCCAATCAATGAGTCATAAAAGGTAGGAATAGCATAGTTGGGATAAAGGTGCGAGTCAAAACGTACACCGCTACCATTTGGCATAAAAAAGTGGGTCACCGTGCCGGGTGACGGCATGAAAGTCACAGGGTCTTCGGCATTGATACGGCACTCGATGGCATGACCGCGAATTTCGATTTCGTTTTGACGATACGATAACCCATAGCCAGATGCGATTTTAAGCTGCTCAACCACCACATCAATGCCGGTAATCATCTCGGTGACAGGATGTTCAACCTGGACACGGGTATTCATCTCAATAAAGAAAAATTGCTCATCTTCATATAGAAATTCAAACGTCCCTGCACCGCGATAGTTAATTTGCTCACAGGCCCGGACGCAAGCTTGCAAAATGGGCTCTTTGATATCATCAGGAATCTCTGGGGCAGGGGCTTCTTCAAGCACTTTTTGGTGACGACGTTGTAGCGAGCAATCACGATCAAATAAATGAATGGCATTGCCTTCGCCGTCACCTAAAACTTGCACTTCAACATGGCGTGGGTTTTTTAAAAAGCGTTCCATATAGACGCTATCATCTCCAAACCACAATTCGGCTTCTTGTTTGGCGGCTTGCACTTGAGACAATAACTGCTCAAGGCGTTCAACCACGCGCATACCACGACCACCACCACCCGCTGCCGCTTTGATTAACAGAGGAAAACCAATGGCTCTAGCTTGTTCTTCAGCGTTAGCCAGAGTGACGCTACCTACTGAGCCAGGGACAGTAGGCACACCGGCTTTTTTCATGGCGTTGATAGCGGATATCTTGTTACCCATTAAGCGAATGTGCTCAGGCGCAGGACCTACAAAGGTTAGCCCTGCCTCTTCCACGCGTTCGGCAAATTCAGCATTTTCAGATAAAAAGCCATAACCTGGGTGAATGGCATCAGCGCCAGAAATTTCTGCGGCTGTTAAGATAGTATCGATATTGAGATAGCTTTGACTGGCATTTGGCTTGCCAATACAGATGGATTCGTCAACGAATCGAAGGTGCATCAAGTTGTCATCTGCAGTTGAGTAGACGCCCACCGTTTGGATGCCAAGCTGCTTACAAGCGCGAACAATGCGAAGCGCAATTTCACCACGATTGGCGATCAGTAATTTTTTTATCATTGCTATCCCTAATTTTTATCGATAATCAAACTTCAAATAAACAAAAAAGTTAAAAATTAAGACTCGTAACGGACAATCGGTTGACCAAATTGCACCACATCGCCGTTTTGTACCAAGATTTCTGCAATGATACCGCTTTGGGTTGCTTCAAGCGGGTTCATGATTTTCATGGCTTCAATAATGCCTAAACTATCGCCTGCTTGTACTTGTTGACCGACCTTGATAAATGGAGCGTCATTAGGACTCGGTGCAACATAATACACCCCAACCATCGGTGATGTTTCTACCATGCCAGATTTTACAGGGGCAGCATTAGCGGTTGTCGTGGTGGTTGTAGTTGCTGTGACGGGTTGAACATTCGCTTGGGGTAAATGGCGGGAAATAGAGACCTTTTTATCGCCATCTTGTACGGTTAATTCTGCTAACGTTCGCTCTTCC
Source organism: Moraxella sp. CTOTU47915 (assembly GCF_031986685.1). Classification (NCBI taxonomy): domain Bacteria; kingdom Pseudomonadati; phylum Pseudomonadota; class Gammaproteobacteria; order Moraxellales; family Moraxellaceae; genus Moraxella; species Moraxella sp. CTOTU47915. Next base: position 187,540 of record NZ_DAMAAE010000002.1, on the reverse strand, counting down.
ATTAAGTCAATAAGTTGTTTGATTTTACTTATATCCATATCCTAACTACCTTAAAATTATACGCTTTATAGAATACTAATTCATAGATTGCCGTATTGTAACAAGATTTTTCTAAAATAAATAGATATAGCAGGGTATATTTGTGTACGTTTGTACACTTAAAATTTGCTGCCATGTTGCTATTGATTTTAGGCTAAATTGTATTGCTACTGATATTTTTGAACCAGATAATTAAACGCTGCAGTATAGCCAAAAGCGCCCATACCACAGATGACGGCTTCAGCTTTGTCGCTGAAATAAGAATGCTGTCGAAATGGCTCACGGGTGTGAATATTGGAAAGATGAACTTCTATAAAAGGTTTATTTACGGCGAGTAGGGCATCACGAATTGCTACCGATGTGTGAGTAAAGGCAGCGGGATTGATGATAATCGCGTCAATCAGCTCGTGAGGATTTGTGGTCAATAAACCGTGATGATGGATTTTATCAATCAGGGAAGATTCTTGATTTGTTTGAAAACAGGTGAGTTTGACTTGATGCTTGCTGGCTAATTGTCTTATATCATCTTCAATATGTTGTAGGGTTTGAAATCCGTAGATTTCTGGTTCTCGCTTGCCAAGCAAATTAAGATTGGGACCATTTAATACTAACACATGAGTTAGTTGGGTCTTTGTTGCTATTGCTGTTGTTGTCGTCATGATGCTTCCTTTACAATGGCTGATTTAAAATTTCCTCAAGTTTTTGCAACCTCAACTTGTCAATGGCTTCACCAATCTGTTTGCCGGTCAGCTCATTTGCCACATCTTTGGCAGAAATTTGAGTTAATTGTGTTTTGATGGTGGCTAATAGCGCGGTTTTTTTGACCTGTTGATAAAGATGAACGACTTTCAAGGCTTGCTCTAAAAGTGAGGTGTCTTTAAGGCTATTAGTTAATCTTAACAGTTCAAATAATTGCTCTGCAGTTAAGTGATCGAAATTTTTTAATTTATCAAAGTGCTCAACAATAAATAACCCCAAGCGCTCAGCGTTTTTTGGTACCTTTAAACCTTGGCAAAATTCTAAATACTCGCTGGTTGGGTTGTTATGTTGCTGCTCAGACTTAAAGCAGGTTGCAACCAAAGCGAATTTCATGCCGTTGTCTGCTTGTTGCTCTCCTGCCATTCGTAGAGCAGATAGCATCAATTGCCATTGGCTAGGATTATCATTCGATGCTTGATACAGTTTTGGCATAATGACATCGAGGACATTGAGTTGATAAAGCGTATCAAAATAAATATCCGACCAAGCCTGCGTTAACGCTTTTGACGTCTCTGACCATACCCGCTCAGCGACAAGATGATTGAGCTCACCTGCGGCTTTTATTTGGCTGGTAAGTTTAGCGGTTGATTCATCGACCGTAAATCCGAGCGGGGCATAACGACTGGCAAAACGGGCAAGGCGTAATACGCGTACCGGATCTTCTGTAAAAGCGGCGGACACATGACGTAATTTTTTTTGGTTAATATCTGCTAAGCCACCATACGGGTCGATGATATCGCGCGCATCAAATTTGCCCCGTTTAAAACCACTGTCAAACAAGCCGTTGACTTCTATGGCCATGGCATTGATGGTGAGATCGCGCCTGACTAAATCCTCTTCTAAGGTGACAGCAGCGTCAGCGTGTACGTGAAAACCAAGATAGCCGTTACCGCTTTTACGTTCTGTGCGAGCCAGTGCATATTCGTCATGGGTCTTTGGATGTAAAAAAACCGGAAAATCGGCACCTACCTGCGAAAATCCCAGTTCTAGCATCTGCTCAGGCGTTGCGCCGACCACCACATAATCGTGTTCAGTGACCTCGCGCGCTAATACATAATCGCGTACCGCACCACCGACCAAATAAACTTGCATGACCACCCCGATGTTTTAACTAAATTAAACCCATAAAAAAACCAGTTTAGAGCACTAAACTGGTTTTATCAATCAACACAAAATTATTTTGCCAATTCTTGCGCTTGCGTTACCGCTACAGCTGTCATATTGACGATACGACGTGCTGTCGCAGAAGATGTCAAGATATGCACAGGTCTTTGCGCTCCCAGTAACAACGGACCCACAGTCACACTATTGGTCGCCGTTTTTAATAAGTTAAATGCGATGTTAGCCGCATCTAAGTCTGGCATGATGAGTAGGTTGGCTGAACCCGTCAACTTGCTAAATGGGAATGAGGCATGGCGGATACGGTCATCAAGCGCGGTATCACCATGCATCTCACCGTCAAACTCAAAATCAACATTCATATCGGTCAGTAAATCATAGACTTGACGCATTTTTTTGGCGCTTTCAAAGTCAGATGAACCAAAGTTTGAATGTGATAACAATGCCACACGCGGTTCAAGACCAAAACGGCGGACTTCTTGCGCTGCTAATACCGTCATTTCCGCTAGTTGTTCAGCAGTTGGGTCTTCATGCACATAAGTGTCAGCAATGAACAAGTTACGACCTTGAATCAATAAGGCATTTAACGCATAAAAATCTTTAGCATCTGCTTGTTTTTTGATGACGTTTTGCACGTAGTTTAGGTGCAAGTGGTATGAACCAAACGTACCACAAATCATACCGTCAGCATCGCCACGTTCAACCATTAGCGCGCCAATCAAAGAAGTTTTACGGCGAACATCACGACGTGCCAACTCAACCGTCACACCATTGCGTTTGTTCATCTCATAATAAAACTGCCAGTAGTCTTTGTAACGTGGGTCGCTTTCGATGTTGACTAGGTCATAATTTTCACCTGCCACCATACGTAAGCCCAACCGTTGGATTTGGTTGGCAATAATGGTGGGACGACCGACCAAGATAGGTTTTGCCAAGCCTTCATCCACCACCACTTGCACTGCCCGTAATACGTTTTCATCCTCACCTTCACAGTAAACAATACGCTTTGGTTCTTGTTTGGCACGGGTGAAAATAGGTTTCATCAAGAATGCAGAGTTATAAACGAACTCTGAGAGTTTATCGCGATAAGCACGCATGTTTTCGATGGGTAACGTGGCAACGCCAGAATCCATTGCCGCTTTGGCAACCGCTGGTGCAATTTCCAAAATCAAATTTGGCTCTAGCGGTCCCGGGATTAAATATTCGCGACCAAAACGTTGGGTTTCATCCACCGTTTTTTGACCTTTTTGTGGGGTGGCTTCCACATGTGCCATGGCAGCAATGGCTCGCACGCAGGCAATTTTCATTTCTTCGTTGACGGTCGTGGCACCGACGTCAAGCGCGCCACGGAAGATATACGGGAAACACAGTGCGTTGTTTACTTGGTTTGGATAGTCAGAGCGACCTGTAGCGATAATCGCATCGGGACGCACCGCTTTGGCATCTTCAGGTAGAATTTCTGGGTTTGGATTGGCTAGGGCAAAGATAATGGGATCTTGCGCCATGCGTTTTACCATATCTTGGGTCAGCATGCCAGCGGCAGATAGACCTAAGAACATATCCGCGCCTTCAATCACATCCGATAGGGTTTTGGCTTCGGTATCGCGGGCATAACGCTGTTTTGACTCATCGAGGTTTGCTCGGTTGCTGGTGATGATGCCTTTTGAATCGCCTACAAAGATGTGTTCTTTTTTTGCGCCCAACGCACAAATCAAATCTAAACAAGAAATTGCTGCGGCACCTGCACCAGAGACCACAATTTTAATATCTTCGATTTTTTTGCCGGTAATTTGTAGCGCGTTTAATAACGCCGCAGACGCAATAATCGCGGTGCCATGTTGGTCATCATGGAACACAGGGATATTCATGCGTTTACGCAGTTCTTTTTCGATATAAAAACACTCAGGGGCTTTGATATCTTCAAGATTGATACCGCCGAAGGTAGGCTCTAAAGAGGCAATCGCTTCGATGAATTTATCCGGATCGTTTTGCGCCACTTCAATGTCAAATACATCAATGCCGGCAAATTTTTTGAACAGGACACCTTTACCTTCCATCACAGGTTTTGACGCCAAAGGACCGATATTGCCCAGTCCTAAAACAGCGGTACCATTGGTCACCACCCCGACTAAGTTGCTACGAGCGGTATAAAGCGCGGCTTTTTTTGGGTCTTTTTCAATTTCTAGACAAGGTACGGCAACGCCAGGCGAATAGGCAAGTGCCAAATCACGTTGGTTGGCAAGTGCCTTGATGGGGGTAACAGAAATTTTACCTGGGCGTGGATTGGCATGATAATGCAAAGCGGCTTGTTCAAATAATTCTTTGTCTGATAAGCCATTGTTGGTCGGCGATAATTTATCCATAATATCCTTCGTTGCGACAGTCGTTTTCGAATCATAGTGTTCGCTATTCTAGCACTATTGACAGATTGATGACTAGTTGAGTACCGGCAAAAAATAAAACTAGTTAGCTAAAAATCGTGCTACCGACCTTGGCTATCATCTCAAGATGAGCAGCTAACGCATATTTCAGGCGCATCTGCCAACGGTGGCTCGGTGTCACTCGGCTTGGCTAGTGCACTAACTTGGTAAGGATTAGCCAATAGCTGATACAGTCTATCCACCTCGCTCATGTCATTTTGTTCAGCCAATTCAATGGCTTGCTGTGCCATGCTGTTTCTTAATACATACACGGGATTGTGTCTCATTACCAACTGCAAAGAATCCTGCTGTAATTTGGTATGGTAGGTAGCAATCCAGTCCGCTAAGGTGGCATTGGGTTGACCGTTACTGCTGCTAATTGAAATTTTCAACTGATTAAGTAAATTAAATTCATGTAATAGGTTTAATTTATCATTGGGCTTGGCGTCAGCAACGATTGCTACTAGCGCTCGCAAGCTGTTGGTAAAGTCGAGTTTGTTTTGCTGCATTATCTCTAAATACTGCAAAGCAAAGTCACAGTTTTCTTCACTGATGGCTAAGCCAAATTTTTGGCAGAGACCTTGCTGATAATACTGATAAAAAATCTCACCAAAACTGTCTAAAATGTCGGTCAAATGCTCGCGCGACAAGGTTTCTGGCGGATGATTGGCGGTCAGTTTTTCGCCATTAAGGCGTAAAAATAAGGTAATCAGACGTGACAAATTCCAAAGTCCAATGGAAGGCTGGTTTTGATAAACATAACGCCCGTTGTAATCAGAATGGTTATTGATCCAAATCGGATTAAAGCGCTCCATAAAGCCATAAGGACCAAAATCGATGGTCGCACCTGTGATAGATAAATTGTCGGTATTCATCACCCCATGGGCAAAGCCAATCAGTTGCCAATCCGCCAGGGTTTTGGCAGTTTTATCAACGACCTGTCTCAAAAAATCTTGAATGGGCGTGTCACTGTCAAAACACGGGTTAAAATAGGTTTTGATGACATAACGGGTAAAATACAGCAATAAATCAGGCGCATAATTTGCCACCCATTCAAAATGCCCGAAGCGAATGTGACAATCTGCGGTACGTAGTAGCGCCGCGCCGCGTTCGCGTGTCTCACGGTTGACAGGGGTATCTGAAACCACAAAGCCCAGTGCGTTGCTAGACCGAATGCCCAAGCAATTAAGCGCATGACCCGCCAAATACTCTCGCACTACGCTTCGAATCACCGCACGACCATCCCCCATTCGCGAGTAAGGGGTTAATCCTGCCCCTTTCAGATGTAAATCGGTCAATTGTCCGTCTTTATCGATTACCTGCGCGAGTAATAGACCACGACCATCGCCCAGTTGCCCTGCCCATTGCCCAAATTGGTGTCCAGCATACGCCATGGCTAATGGTTCAAAGCCGTCGGGAACGATGTCACCGCCCAAGATTTCGACCCAATGCTGTGTTAAAAACTCATCATCTGCCCAACCAATTTGGTTGGCGACTTGCGGGTTAAAATGCCCTGCTTGCGGGTTGGTGAGCGGTTTGGGGGGTTGTTTATGATAAAGCCTTGGATCGAGCGAGGCATACGAGTTTTCGATTTTCATAATTTTTCCATTTTTATAGGCATGACTAATCTGGCGGTTAAATGCCCCCTGTATAGGGCGTTTTAAGTTATTAATTGCGCTATAATAGCGCGTTAATAGCCGGCTGAAAATTTGATTAAGCTTGCTGACGTTTTTTAAAATTTATATTGCTTACTATACCTTTATCCGACGATAGCGTCTGTGCAATAACTGTGCATGAGTCAATGCCGCTGTAAAATTCACTTTTTGCTGTGATAACTTTCTGCTGTCATCAAGTATTACTTGTTAGAAAATCCGCTTAAAAAAAGCAGTTAAAAAACTATCTAAAAATCCACATACTTAAAGGAAGGTCATGCCTGCGTTAGATCTGAACAATCCCAACAATGTCTATTTGGTTCAGTCGGGGTTTAATGTCCAAGATATCGAAAAATCGCCTACCTTGGTCAATTTGCTCAATCGATTTCAAGGTAACTTACTCATTGATGAGCAAGATACCACCGTCGGTGTCGGCGCAAAAGCCTACGGCAATACCATTCATATTGCTAAAAGTTATAAAAATTTTTTGAACATCGCCCATGAGCTAGGGCACGCAACCGGTCAATACCAACAAATCAATCATGATAAAGACAATTTGTATCAATTTGATACGCCACAAGCCTATGGAATGGCACGCGCCAAAGCGGAGGGTGAGGCAACTTATTATGAGTTTTTGGTGGCAAAAGAATTGGGGTATCAACGGTTTGTCAAACCCTTGTGGCTTGATAACGCGGCAAAACCGCAAGATAAAGATGTGTTTACTGAAGTCGATGAAATCATGCGCCAAGCAATCAGTGAAAACGACAAAATAACCCAATTGGCAGTCCTTAATCAAAGCATGTTGCCCAGTGGGCAGTTTCACGCGCCACTTTATACGTATGATGAATACAATACCTTGGTGTTCTTGAATAACCGTTTTGCTATTTCGCGTATATCGCAAGATTATCAGCAAGCATTTGGCAAGCCACTGGATTGGAACAGTTATGAAGCCAAATCCCTTGCTAATAAAGCTAACCAGCATTTTGGCACCTTAGCTAATGACGTCCTCATCAATCACCATATTGATGGTTCTGTACTTGGACAGCAGGGTCTCGGGGATTTATTATGGGGTAGTCAGGGGGACGATGTGCTAGTGGGTAATAGCGGTCAAGATAGGCTGCTAGGCGGTGCTGATGATGATGTGCTCATCGGCAATGCCGGTGATGATGTGCTAGTGGGTGGCACGGGCAATGATTTATATTATTTCACCAAAGGATTTGGTCATGATACCATCATCAATGTGGGCGGTGGCAAAGATACGGTTTACCTTGCGGATAGAGGCTATGACGAGTTGAGCCTAGTCACTCAAGAAAAGCAGGACTTAACGCTGGATTTTGCAACTAGTTCGCCCAATAACAATGAGAAAACCCATACGCCGACTGACGATCAACTTACCATCAAAGATTTTTATTTGGGCGGCGATAACGCCAGTTTAGCCATCGGTTTTGCAAAAACCGGCAACGCCAACCCTGCGACGCTAATGCCAATCAGTCAATTAACCGGTCAATTAACAAATTTTGGCTCAGTCGGGCAGCGTGATATGACTGATTATCAGTCAATACTGCAAAAATCTCTTTTACAGCTGGGCAAAGTCAATGTTACTGCTACAAACGACAAATAAGCGGTTTGTCACATAAACGCAAAAAGCTACTGCAAGGAAATGCGATGTTACCATTAGAAATTAAATATTTGCAAAACGCTCAATATGAACCCACCCATGCGGCAATGCTGGCGCGCGTGTTATCGCGTATTGAGCAAAAAAAATCTACCAGCAGCGAGCAGGCGCAGCTTAGCGCTGATGAGTTATGGATTGTGGATCACGAAAATGTGTTTACACTGGGTCAAGCGGGCAAACCTGAACATATTTTGCAAAGAGATAATACCCCCATCATCCACACCGATCGTGGCGGTCAAGTCACTTGGCACGGTCATGGGCAGTTGGTGGTGTATTTTTTATTTGATTTAAATGCGTTGGGGTGGGGCGTGCGCGATTTGGTCAGTAAAGCTGAAAACATCATCATTGATGTCATCACGCCTTATTTGCCGCCAGATTTTTATGCCAAAGCGCGTGCGGATGCGCCAGGGGTGTATGTGTATAATCAAGACGATTTAGAACTTGGTAAAATTGCGTCATTGGGATTTAAGATAAAACACGGCTTTAGTTATCATGGCATCGCCATCAATGTACAAAATGATTTGACCCCGTTTCAAATGATTAACCCTTGTGGCTATGCCGGCATGACCATGTTGCGTCTAGCAAATTTTGCGGACGTGGATTATCAAGCATTTATCCAACAATTTATCAACCGTGTCAACCAAGAACGCCAATTTAGCCTAAGCAAATAAAATTTTACTAGCGGCTTAAATATAAGAGCCTTTAATATAACTGTCTTTAATTCAAGGATTGATTAGAGTAGGTAATGCCTTTAGCTTCATACACTTGGTAAGTCGCCTGCAGTAAATCATCAATATACGGATTGGATTGGTGTGCCAGTACATTCATAAAAATCGGGGTGGTCGCATCTTCGTGGCGTAGACGATGATAATGAATTTGCTCGGTACGGACGGTTTTTAAACTATCAGGCACTAAGGTGATACCTTCACCTGCCGCCACCAAGCCCAAAGCGATTTGGATATCGCGCACTTTGGTGGTCAAATGAGGTGACAATTGGTGGCGGGCAAACAAATACATGAGTTGATCAGTTTCGCCATTCAATAGTGGATTTTGCAAGAGTGGCAAGGGCGTGCGATGATACAAAATAAGCGTATCCTCTAGCAGCTCTTTAAATGCGATGCCGATATCATCCGGGCGTGATGCCAAAGGGTGCGCCATCGGCAGCGCAACCACAAAGCGTTCATGACGTAGAAATATCTGTTGCACAAAGTTGTCATTGTGCCGAAATCTTCCAAACCCTACATCGATGTCTCCCGACTTTAGCGCTGACATTTGCTGCTCTGAATTGATTTCGACCAGCTTGATATCCAAATTGGGATGTCGCTGTTTGACTGTAGAAATAATCTCAGGCAGCAGACCATATAGCACTGAGGCGACAAATCCAATCGTGAGATGATTGCTTCGATGCGGCTGGGCAAAGCGCTGGGTCAACTCACTGGCTTGCTCAAGTTGTAACAATATTGGCTCAATCTGTGCCAAAAAAAAATGACCCGCTGCGGTTAAGGTCATTGGGCGGTGATAGCGATCCAGCAGCTCGACACCCAGCTCGCTTTCAAGTTGCTGCACATGGCGGCTTAACGATGGCTGCGATATAGCCAAGGTTTTGGCAGCTTGGCTAAAACTGCCTGCTTTTGCCACTACCACAAAATAGGTGAGTTGTGAAATATCCATATCAATACTCAATGATCATTACAGCGTTGTGTTATTGGGGTTAAAAACTATTTATTGATTCAATAAATTATTTATGCAACAAATTTGCGATCAAGCCAAACCATTAAATCAAAGTCACTAAATCAATGTTACAAAAAATGTCAAATTTATGTCGCCATTTCAAGATATTCTAACCAATATATTATAAAATTTGTTCGATTACTTATGCTAAAAACATTATGCTGAAAAAACAGCTTAAACCTCTAGATTAAGTTGCTCATTATGGCCATCCGTCTACCCAAGCCAAAAAAAGCCCAGTCCTTACCCCCGATTGAACCCAGTTTCGATAATATGCATCAAATTGATGAAATGCAACCTGATGAAATAATTGCAACTGAAGCTGGTACGTCTTTTGTCACGTTAACCGAGATACATGAAGGCTTTAATAATCGTCGGTTTTTTGATTGGCACGGTCGGGTTAGCCGTGTTCAGTTTTTAGCGTATTCTACCTTCAATGCGTTGATAGCATTAATGCTGATCGCTTCGCTATTTGTGATGATTGGTGGCTTTCAAGGCATGGTAAATGCCAGTAGTGAGCAGTTGCCGATGAGTTTGCTTGGCGCAAGTAGTGTGGGTGTGGCGGTTTTGTTTTATCTACAGCTCGCTGTTAGCAAACGACGCTTCAATGACCTTAACAAAACAGGGTGGCTTGCGCTATTGATGCTAGTGCCTGGGGTAAATGTCTTAGTTTACCTTTACTTGCTAGCAGTAGAAGGGACGGTAGGCGCCAATTATTATGGCTTACCTGCTAGACCTGCTACCCAGTTAAAAACGGTACTGATGCTATTGATTCCGCTTTTAGTCATGTCACTCATCGGTTTGTTAACCCAAATTGTCATGCCCAGCTATCAGAGTTATCACAGTTACCAAGCGATGAAAAATAATAGAGACGCTCAAAACAATGTCATTGTGACGGCAACAAATCCTAGCCAATCGGCACAGACATTGTCTGCAACTGCTTCAGCGGTTGCCGCCTCGACCACTCAACCAGAGAATTTAAGAACAGAAGCGGTGGTAATTACCGGTGAGCAATTAGGGAACGGCGTGGCTTCCACCCCACAACCCACCGTGCCAGCGAATGTCAATCCCGCTATGACCACCAATCAAGTGTCAACAGATACACTTGCCAATACGCCAAGTAGGACTAATCAGATGCCTGAGGCGCCAATTGACACCGCTAATCCCAATACCCTAAATCCTAATAGCTTAAATCCCAATAACCTAAATCAAGGTTCAAATGAGCGCGCGCAGACGGGCAGCAGTAATTCCACAACAAATGCCCCTAATAGTCAAGGGGTGGTTTCTTATGAAGATTTTGTCAAAGCCTCTGAACAACAAATATTCATCGATAGAAGATAATTTTTTTAAATCTACAGGTTAAATAAAAATTTTCCATCCTAGTACAAATCATGGGTGCCAAAAATTATAAATTAAGAGGGCGCAAGTTTAACTATTAGCGGTTTACAAACGGTTTCAAATCTGCACATTTGCTAATACAAGTTAGCTAAGTATAACAAAACCACAATCAAACCTATGATTAAATAACGCCGCGATATCCCTATAATGTTACTTATCAAGAAGGGGTATTTAACATGAAGATTAACAAAACATATGACAATATAAGGAGTGGCTTAGCATCTCAAAGTTTGGCGTCTCAGTTAGTTTTTGCTGACGTGGCTGAGCATGATTATCGCCAAGCGACCGTCAAATCGGTATTACCGCATTCGCTTAATTCTCAAACTTATTTAGCAGATTACTCATCTAATTTTTTTACCATAAAAGGTGAGGACAATCAATTAACCAGAGACTTACGATTTAAAGATATTTTTAACAAGTCTGCAAAGTTACCAAGAAAACCCGCCATAGAGGATTTGGCGGATGATTTGACAACCGATAACAAAATCGATAATGAATCTTGGCGATATCATCGTAAATGGCTTAGTGTCGTCTTTATTATTTGGTTTTTTTTAGCGGTCGGTCTATTGCTAAATGCTGCCTATTATTAACTACAACTATTAGCAACAACAGTTTTTTAGATGAATCATTGCATTTCACCATGTGATGATTTTTTTTGGCTCAAATGCATGAAAAAAGTTTTATAATGAAGCAATTGTGATAAACCAACCAGTTAAAAGGAAATCGCTTGCTAGTCACTCAAACGGATGCTAATACGTCAACTATCGATTCAACACTCGATAATCAAACTAAAACTAAAAACAAAACCATCATAGACTTGCTTGCGCTTATCACCGATACCATGCCGCATTGGAAAGTGCATCGGTGTCAAGTGACGGATGGGGTTATTTCACAGCACTTGCCTATGAAATTTATTTACCATTATGAGTATTTGTCCGACCTGCTCAAACTGCAACATCCATTAAATGGTCAATTGTTAGCAAGCTTTGATCGATTGCTGACGCGAGAGCAATTTGCGCAAATGCTTGGCATTCATTCCAACCAAGTAATCAATCCTTGGCAAATAAAGTTTGCTGGCAAATTGGTGGTGTTTTACCAACAACCTGATATTGCATTGCGTTTGCATTGGGTGAATACTCGCAAAACATTTGAGCCTATCTACCTCTCATCAAAATTATCTCAAACAGAAGCTTTGCCCTATGCGATTGATAATGCTTTTAGCAATTGGCAGATTACCGGGGTAGAAATTATTCAAAAAAATCCACAGATTGAGCTTGTGTATGACAGTGATGACACCAATGGCACCCAATCCATTTTGCCTTCCACCCAATTTGTGCCCGTGCCTACGCCGTTAGCGCATTGGATGATGGCATATTTTCAGTCGCATCCTGTCATTGCCAATGAATGGTTGACGCTAATCAAATCAGAAGCGCAATCTTATGCCCAAACACAGCAGTTTATCGCCGAGCCGTGACTTTTATAAGTATATTTTTAGCCTTGGCTTTTAGTCATAGCAGCCATGCAATTATCAATACTAGCAAAGCCCCAAAATTTTTATACGATTAGCCAATGTTATTGGTTACAATATGCTTATGTTAATTCTAGTGCTCGACCTTATAATTGCACTAGTTTTTGGTTTTAATCGGGTATGGCTGGCAGGCTGTTGACAAGCTGGCATCAAAATATGTAGTGATTTATATTTAGTTATTTATATTTAATTATTTAGATGGTTGGGGAAGCATAACTTTATGGAAGGCTCGATTGATCTCGTTAGTTTGGTGACGCATGCCAGTATTTTCGTCAAAATTATCATGGGCATTTTATTATTTGCTTCTTTGTTGTGTTGGGTCACTATTTTTCGTTTAAGCAGTCGTTTGGCAATTGCCACGCGTGCCGATAATTATTTTGAGAAAACCTTTTGGTCAGGGGTTGAATTGCCAACCCTATACAAAGGCGTTCAAGGCAATCCTGATAGAAGTGGACTTGAGCAAATCTTTTTTATTGGCTTTAGTGAGTTTTTAAAACTGCTCAAAAACACCCAAGCCCGTAGCGACGTCATTGAAGGCGTCGAGCGCAAACTTCGCGTTGGCTTAGGTCGTCAACAACTCGAGCTTGAGCAAGGATTGCCGTTGCTAGCAAGTATTGCCTCGGTCTCGCCATATATCGGTCTGCTTGGCACGGTCTGGGGGATTATGACGGCTTTTATGGGCTTATCGACTTCTGCGCAAGCCACACTGGCTGCGGTTGCCCCTGGTATTGCCGAAGCCTTGATTGCCACGGCGCTAGGTTTGTTTGCTGCGATTCCAGCGGCACTGGCTTTCAACCACTTTACCGCAAAAAACGATAAAGTTTATCAAAGTCGTAGCCTGTTCTGTGATGAGATGACAGGCATGTTGTTGCGACAAACTGTGGATACGGCTACCAACTTACCGACGGGGCTCAATTCACCTGCCATGATGCCACCGCTCGCTCGCTAGATAAATGCTAAATGCTAAACGCTAAATGAATGTTAGATAAATTTTATTGAACAACTTGACACTATGAAAGCAAACCCTTACAGCCGTAACCGCCCACAAAAACTTAATGCGGGTATGAATGTAGTGCCTTATATTGACGTTATGTTGGTGCTGCTGGTCATATTTATGGTGACTGCGCCTATGCTAACGACGGGAGTAGATATTGATTTGCCAAAAGCGCAAACCAAATCACTACAGCAAGGCACGCAGTTACCGGTGATTGTGTCACTAAAATCTGATGGACAACTATATTTAAGTACCCAAGACAAAACCGATGAGCCAATGAGCGAAGCGGCGTTAATTGCGACTTTGAATAACTTACAGTCTCAGCCTCAATACCAGTTCGATGGTAAGCCCAATGTCAATGTGATGATTAATGCCGACCAGAGTAACCAATATGGAGATATTATCCAATTGATGGCAAACTTGCAGCAAGCGGGCATCCAAAAGGTTGGCTTGTTAACCGCACCGCCAAAACCAGCTAGCAAGTAGCCTTTTAATCAAGTGGTTTTTTAATCAAGCAGCTTTTAAATGAAGTAGCTTTTTAATCAAGTAGCTTTCTAATACGATGACCTTTTAATTTTTGATTGAACATTTTTGCTAGAATAAGGAAATACTGAGACGATGTATGCTGAAGTGACCTCAGTCTATGTACCCGTCAAAACACCCGATTACCCGGTATGGGCGATTGTTCTCAGTGCCATTGCCCATGCGTTGGTGGTTGGGTTATTGTTTTTCTCTTATCATAACACCCCGCCAGCGCCCATGGAAACTTCGTTGATTACCCCTGAGCAGTTGTCGGCAATGGAAGGGCAAATCAAAGCCAACCAACAAAATGAGCTTGCGCAAAACCAAGCCACGGCTGGCGAGATGGCTGGTGCGCCCACACCGTCTTTAAATTCCCAAACCCTATCCACTGTGCCAATGAACACGCCCCATTCGACCTCAACCAATCAAATTGAAACGGTGAAAGATAATTTGGCTGCCAAGCAGGCGCAATGGGAAAAAGAGCAGGCGCTATTTGCTGAAAAGCTAGACCGGGAAGTAGCAGCTGAAAGACAAGGCGTGATTGATGAATTAAACCAGCGCAACGAAACCCAGCAGCGAAATCTGCAAGATTATAAAATTGCCGAAAGCAATATTGATGAGGTAAAAAACGAAATACGCGCGAACAATGCCGCCTATAATAAAAATCTCAATGCCAATAGCGAGCGGCAAAGCGACAATAGTATCAAGTCACTGGATTTGGGTAAAGATGGTCAATTTACAGGTGCAGCGCAATCACAATCATCTGGCGGTCAAGGTTCTAGCAGGCGTGGTGGTGCATCGGGTGGGAGTTCGGCAGGCTATGTCAGCCAAGTCATGGCGATGATTGATTCAAATTGGAATGTACCAACCAATAGTAATGGCAATTCATTAACGGCGTCATTTAGCATTGCTGCGGATGGTACAATTAGTAATATCACTATTCGCGGCAGTAGTGATGCCGCTTTTAAAGCAAGCTTACAACAAGCAATCAACCAATCAAGTCCACTGCCGCCCCCGCCCAATGGGGCAAGAAGCATGACGGGCAATTTTAGAGCTAAATAGTAAAGTCAAATAGTAAAGCTAAATAGTGTTGTAGCGCCTAGCCTTGCCCAATCTTTTTTGGCGAGCAAAACAATGCTATTATTTGAAAACCAATTTTTAATAATTATAAATATTGCAGGCTAATTATGAACAAGACTTTTTTTAAAGCGGCAGTCATTGCTTTGGTTACTACTGCGATGCCAACTCTAGCAAACGCTGCCGACAATGTTGACTTTACCCTAGTCAAGCAGGCACCAAGGTCAAACTTGCAAATTGCCATCGTACCATTTGCAGGGGCAGAGAGTATCTCAGGGATTGTCACCAATGATTTGACCAATTTGGGACAATTTACTTTAGATAGTAATTTACCAGAGCGGCCTCATAGCAGTAGTGAAGTCACTTTGCCTGTCTGGCAGCATAACGCCGTCCCTTATTTGGTGGTTGGCAATACGCGCAGCAATCGGGGCAATGTTGAAATCAATTTTGAAGTGATTAATGTGGCGACAGGTGAGGTGATGCAGGGTCTGCAAACCGTTACCAGCAAAAATAACTCACAAAGTTTGCGTATGGCAGGGCATAAGGTTGCTGACCGTATCTATGAGATATTGACAGGCATCAAAGGCGATTTTTCTGGGCGTATTGCGTATGTGGTGGAAACAGGCAAGCCCAAAAACCGTGTCTCACGTTTGGTCATTTCTGACGTGGATGGGTTTAACCCAAAAGTGATTTATGAGTTTAACGGTACCATTAAAACCCTAAATACCTCTGCTGACAATCAAACCTTTACTTTTCAAGTTCAGCCCGACACGCTAGGCTATCCGCAGGTCATGTCTGCCAATATTGTCAGCGGGGCAGTCAGCAATTTGACGAATTTTAAAGCCATGAATTATGGCGCGTCGGTGAGTAAAGATGGCCGTGTGATATTTAGTAGCAGTTTTGAAAACGGCATACCGCAGATTTATTTGGCGCAAGGTGGCAATTCTCGTCGCTTGACCAATGACCCTGTGGGGGCTATTTATCCTAGTTGGGCGCCTGATGGCCAATCATTTGTCTATACTTCAGATAGAGCCGGTGGTAAAAAAGGCGGTAATAAAGGTCAAATTTATCTATACAATCTGGCAACCGGTAGTGAACAACGCTTGACGGGCGGCGGACTGAGCAGTATGGGGCGCATCAGCAATGATGGTAAAAAAATGTCCTATTTGTCGGGCGCCAATCAAGGCGCGGTGATGGATCTGGGTTCGCGCTCGGTAACCGCTGTAAATAACGTTGGGTTAAGTGAAGCCCCAGGGGTCTCACCCAATGGACAGCACTATATTTACTCCAATAAAAATGTCATTACCATTGTATCCAATGGCAAATCCATCAGTATTAGCCCATCCCAAAATGGCGTGCCCAATGGCTTGATTTATGGACCACTTTGGCTCAATCCAGACGCCAATAATGCTCTGCCTTAACCAAGCCACAAATAACATGAAGCATTATTATCAATTACCCCGTTTATGGTGCGCTGCTGTTATGGCAATTGTCATGGCAATTAGCTTGGCGATGACAGGCTGTCAGACCATGCGCTCGCCATCAACAACCCTATCTAGCACCTCCTTGCAAAGTTCGACCTCATTGCCCAAAGTCATAGCGACTGCGCCAACTAATTTGCCTGACCTTCATATTCGCCAGCTGTCAGGCAAGTTAATTTTTATTTATTTAACCGGATTTGGGGAAAATCGCCAAGCGCAGCTGATTGAAACCCAAATCGATGGCAGCGACCCAAAGACTTTGTATAAGGTCAATGGTACGATAATGAGCTTATCTGCCAGTCGCTTAGGCGATCGCCTGATTTTTACGGTTCAAGCAGGCAAAAGTTATCCTAAAGTCGTTATCCTTGATAGAGCGACTTTGCAAGTTACTGAGATTTCTGGGGTGTCTGCGGTTTCTGCCAAACGCACCCATAATTTTAGTGGCGCAATCTCCCCCGATGGACGCCAATTGTTACTAGCAAATAGCCAAATGGGCAATCCAGAGATTTTTTTGACCGATAGCAGCGGCAATATAAAACAACAACTGACCCATCAACCAGCGATTGATTTAGCCCCTGTGTGGCTGCCAGATGGTCAATCCTTTATATTTACGTCAGATAAAGCCAAATTTTTACAACCGCAACTTTATCAATACCATTTTGCAAAACAACAATTTTTGCCTTTAAACTTGCCCGGTAAAACCAATGCCATCGCTCGGGTTAGTCCCTCGGGGCGTTTGATCACTTACGTCAGCGATAATAGCCAAGGCAGGCTCGCAGATATGGCAACTAAAAAAAATATCGCTATCAATGATGAAGGATTGGCTGAACCTGCCAACTTTTCGCCCGATGGCAACTATTTACTTTATTCGGCAAAAAACCGCATAAAAATCATCCCAGTACCAACCTTCGAGCCGTTGATACTGCAGCAGTCCCCTGTTAGCTGGACGGTCGAGTTTGCCGATAGCAACCACCAACCATTTACCATTCGAGAACCGATTTGGGTAATACCCTAAAGTCCATAACAATCAATTGAAATTCTATACTACGACCCGATAAAAAAAGTAATAATCATTGATGGAAAATTATAATGAACCTAGAAAAACCAACAGATTCACACATACCTGACTCAGCCAACCCACAATTTGGTAGTGGGGCGAATGGTTATCCATCAGCATTACCGCAATACACGCAGCTCAGTCAAAACTTACCGGTGACCCAAAGCCAAATTAGTTATAACCACATTACTTATGCGCTTGCGCTGTTTAGTTATTTTACCGCGGGACTGACTTGGATTATTCCGATTGTGATGAATTATTTAAAGCGCGATGAGGCTAGGAACACGTGGCTTTATAGTCACTTTGATTGGCAAATCAAAACGTTTTGGTACAGCATATTTTTTTGGGTGATTGGTTTTGTCATGGTGATTTTTGCGACTGGCGGGCTGTTTTTTGGCGCCGCCGTTGATAGCAATCATACGATGGGTGGTAGCTTTATTGTCGGTGCTTTAGGCGGCTTGATAATCGTCGCCACAGTCTTATGGCATCTGTATCGCATTATTCGCGGTTGGATTGCCTTGTCAAATGGTCGAGCCGTGCCTTAACATTCGATTAAAAGACGTTAAAAGCTAACTCCTGCAATTTATATGTCGATTTAATAGCTGCTATAGTAGTTAATATAGCCGTTAAGGTAAAGAAAATTGCAGGTGTTTATTTAGCGTCAACACTGATATAATAGCTTTTCTGATTTTGACGAGATAGTCATCACACAGCGCGTTAACGGGTGCTATCTCTCAAGCTAAATAGGTTAGTTCTGCTTGTATAAAGGGCAGAGTCAATTAGATTCACCCATGCAATGTGAGTGCTTATTCAACTATGTATGCCTTTCTTCGTCCTTTCTTATTTAACACCGATCCTGAAAAAGCTCACGAAATCACGTTATCGTTACTCGAAAAATCGCAAAAATTTGGGATGCTCGGGTTTTTGTATGGTAAACAAGAACTGACGACAGAGTGTATGGGTTTGACCTTTACCAATCCGGTAGGTTTGGCAGCTGGGCTTGATAAAAACGGCGAATATATCGATGCGTTAGCGGCGTTGGGTTTTGGCTACATCGAAATTGGTACGATTACCCCAAAACCACAGCCTGGCAACGACAAACCCCGTCTATTTCGTATCAAAGAAGCCCATGCCATTATCAATCGCATGGGATTTAATAATAAAGGCGTCGATTATCTCATCGAGCAAGTTAAGCGTGCAAAATATCAAGGCATTTTGGGTATTAATATTGGCAAAAATGCCAGCACGCCGGTTGAAAATGCCCTAGATGACTATATTTATTGTCTAGAGCGAGTGTATCCTTACGCGTCTTATATTACGGTGAATATCTCCTCTCCCAATACCAAAAACCTGCGTGACTTGCAAAGTGGTGATGCGCTCACGGCGCTGCTTGATGGTATCAAATCACGTCACAGCCAACTCGCTAGCCAACATCAGTATTATGTACCATTGGTGCTGAAAGTTGCCCCAGATTTGGAAGAAGATCAAATTGATTATATTGCCAAAGAATTGGTGCGTTTTGATATTGATGGGTTGATTACCACCAATACCACCTTAAGCCGTAACGGGGTAGAAGATTACAAAACCAGTCAAGAAGCAGGCGGGCTATCAGGTCGACCACTCAGTCACCGTAGTACCCAAGTTCTTGAGCAGTTTGCCGAACGCTTACCGAGCTCAGTTGCACTTATTGGCGTAGGCGGCATTGACAATGGTCAACGTGCGGTTAAAAAGATTGAAGCAGGTGCGGATTTGATTCAGCTCTATAGTGGTTTGATTTATGAAGGGCCAGAGCTCATTCAAACCTGTGTTGAAGCTATTGACGGTTATCGTCTAAGCCAACATTCACCCGCTCATTTGTAAATCCCATGATACGAGCTTGACCCGATGACTTTGTTAGATATGGTAGTGTTGTTTGTATTGTTTATGGGGTTGTGGCAGGGATTTAATAATGGCTTGATGCGCTCACTGGTGGGCATGTTTGGTTGGCTATTGGCACTGCTGCTAGCCAGTTATTTGGCAAAACCTTTAGCGCCGTTTTTTGTGTCATTCACTGGCTCAACTGGCCTTAGTATCATTGCGGCATTCTTGGCAATTGGCTTATTTGTCATCGTGGGACTGCAAATCGTATTATGGGTGATGAGTAAAACCTTGCAGGGGCTTAGACTGAGTATCGTAGATAAATTGGCGGGCGCGGGGTTTGGCTTGGTCAAAAATTTGGTCATTGTGTTGATGTTGCTGAGTTTATTGGCGCCTTTTGTCGGTCAACGTGACTTTTGGCAGCAGTCTAAATTTGCCAAGGCGCTACTGCCACCTTTTGCCACACAAATCACCCAACAGCTTGCTACCACGCTCGGTAAAACCGCTGTCGATAAAATGGGTCAATAGCAGGGCAAATGGGTCAATAGCATTGGTAAGTTTGACTGACGGCTAAAGTATTGTAATTGTCAGCCGGCAAAAAAGGTAGTTTCATTCAATTTTCATCAGGTCTCATAGCCATCCGTGAAAAATCAAAGGGGTAAAATATGTGTGGAGTTGTCGGTATAGCCGCTCACAGTGAGGTTAATCAAATGCTATACGATGCGCTGACTATGCTGCAGCATCGTGGGCAAGATGCTGCGGGTATTGTGACATGTCAAGATGGCCGTCTGTTTTTGCGTAAAGAAAATGGCATGGTGCGCGATGTGTTTATGACCCGTCATATGATGCGTCTTGTCGGTCATCAAGGCATCGGGCATGTACGCTACCCAACGGCTGGTACGTCTAGTAGTGCGGAAGCTCAGCCTTTTTATGTCAATTCGCCGTATGGTATTACCTTAGCGCATAATGGTAATTTGACCAACGCCGAAGAGATTGCCAAAGAACTGTTTATGGAAGATATGCGCCATATTAATACCGATTCTGATTCAGAAGTCTTGCTCAATGTGCTAGCGCATGAGATGCAAAAACTCGGTATCCAGCATCCAAGCCCCGATGATATTTTTGAAGCGATGACATCCGTCTACAAACGTATCGAAGGCGCGTATGCGGTAGTCGCTATGATTACAGGCTATGGTATTTTGGCATTTCGTGACCCCAATGGTATTCGTCCGCTGATTTTTGGTCAACGATTAGCGGAAAATGGCGGTTTTGAATATGTGGTGGCATCTGAGTCAGTTGCGTTAACCGCATTGGGTTTTGATATCGTTCGAGATGTGAAGCCTGGTGAAGCGATTTTTATTGATGAAAACAATAACTTCTTTAGTCGCCAATGTGTCGAAGCCAAAGAGTTTAGACCTTGTATTTTTGAATATGTCTATTTTGCCCGCCCAGATTCGATTATTGATAATATTTCTGTTTATAAAGCCCGTATGCGTATGGGCGAGTCGTTAGCGCAGAAGATCATCAAAGAATGGGGCGAAGATCACGGGATTGATGTGGTTATCCCTATTCCCGATACCTCACGTACTTCTGCGATGGAACTTGCCCAGCATCTAGGCGTAAAATACCGTGAAGGCTTTATGAAAAACCGTTATATCGGTCGCACCTTTATTATGCCAGGTCAACAGCAGCGCAAAAAATCGGTCCGTCAAAAATTAAGCGCGGTGCCTTTTGAATTTAGAAATAAAAACGTATTGTTGGTCGATGATTCAATTGTACGTGGCACGACTTGCCACGAGATTATCCAAATGGCACGTGACGCAGGCGCCAATAATGTGTATTTTGCCAGTGCCGCGCCACCGGTCAAATATCCCAATGTGTATGGTATTGACATGCCAGCGCGCAATGAGCTGATTGCCTCAGGTCATAGTGTGGAAGAAGTGTGTAAAATCATCGGCGCG
Source organism: Moraxella sp. CTOTU47915 (assembly GCF_031986685.1). Taxonomy (NCBI): domain Bacteria; kingdom Pseudomonadati; phylum Pseudomonadota; class Gammaproteobacteria; order Moraxellales; family Moraxellaceae; genus Moraxella; species Moraxella sp. CTOTU47915. Next base: position 166,273 of record NZ_DAMAAE010000002.1, on the reverse strand, counting down.
GATCGTTTGATATTCCAAGATTTGGATGATTTGATTGAAGCGGTACAAGACAAACACAGCGATGCCAAAAAATTTGACTGTTCGGTATTTGATGGCAAATACATCGCTGGTGGTATTGATGAAGACTATTTGGATGAATTACAGCGTAAACGCAGTGATAAAGCCAAACAGAAAAAATCTGGTATACAAGACGTGGCTGATACGCCTGTGGATATCGTCGGGGTGCAAACCGAGGTATAAGTTATCCTTCATAAAAAAAGCCCAAGTTGGGCTTTTTTTTATGGGGATTGAAAACCTATCAGATTCAATCCCCATAAAAACCCATTAAGGCTAGCAATCCCCACCAGCATACTTAGCAGTAATTGCTTTTTCCAATGATAGCTGAGCAACACCACTAAAAGCGCCAATATCTCTGCCACAAGTAAGGGCGATAAGCCCAGACTCATATTCATAGGCTGCTGCCAATGCAATGAAGTTAAAATCAACAGCGTCATCACGGATAATGGCAATGCTTTATTCACCGCGAGCAACAAGGGCGCATCCAATAATCGCTTTGGCAAAATTATCGGGGTTAAGCGGGTGAGAAAAGTCACCAACGCCATGGCAAAAGTAGCGGCGATTAAATAAAAGTTATCAGGTGGTGTGTTCATAATATTCTAACGATTAATGGATAAATTTTTTGGCGGTTGAGCTGTCAGGTAGTTTGAACTATCAGAGAGCTTGCTCATGAGCAGATTTATTGCTCATAAAAAAGTGGATGATAATGAGTCCCAAACTCACGCAAATCGCTGATAGTAGCAACCAATCGGATATAAAATAAAATGCCGCTATAAATGCAATGATGGCGATGAATATGGGATAGTAAGCCTTGACCGCTTTAAACTGCTCGTAGGCTAAAATAGCAAATAAGCACACTAACGCAAAATCCAAATGAGGCACCCAATCATTGAGCCCTGCACCCAGCAAAATCCCCAATATGGTACCGATAACCCAATAACACTGATTGAGTAAACTCACAGGTAGTATCAGCCTTTGGCGTTCATTTTCATGAAGGGTGGTTAACACGGAAAAAGTTTCATCGGTTAACGCAAACAAGCAATAAAATCGACTGATAGGATTGGTTGGTAATTGTTTTAACAAAGGAATGGCATAAAAAGCATGGCGCAAATTTATCGCTAAAGTATTGCTGGCGATGGTTGAGATTCCAACCCCGCCCGCTAACAGCGTAATAGAAGCATATTGCGCCGCACCCGCATATAACACCACACTAGATAAAATCGCCGCCCATATAGGAAGTTTTGCTGCCACAAACAATACGCCAAAGGCAATCCCTGCAGGGATATAGCCCATTGCTACAGGAAAGCTTACTTTAAATGCCTGTTGCCATAACCCATTTTTCATTAATTCATTTGTCATCATTGCTATTCTTGTTTAAATTTTAGCCATAAAAATACCCTAGCAAGTAGGGTATTTTTGCCGCTTAAACCATTTATTGATTATCTACTACTTTGTTGTCATAGATAGGCGCATTGCGGTCTTCAAAAACCACTTCGTCCTCAACAAATTCTGGTTTGACTTCGACAATAAAGTCTTTGCGCGACATACCGAGCCACAGTGGAATCGCACTGGCAATATACACCGATGAGAAAGTACCTAAAATCAAGCCAATGAGCAATGCTACAGAGAACCAATGTAAGCTTTCGCCGCCAAGCAGCAGCATCGCGACCACCACCAGTAACACCGTTGAAATAGTCATAATGGTACGACGTAGCGTTTCAGTGAGCGATAAATTGACAATTTGCGCTGGGCTGGCACCACGGACACGGCGGAAATTCTCACGGATACGGTCAAAGACGACGATGGTATCGTTAATCGAATAACCAATCAATGATAACACCGCGGCAAGCACGGTCAAATCAAACGGCCATCCGAAAAGTGCGAAAATACCCACAGTGATAATACTATCGTGAAATAACGCCAACACCGCGCCTAAGGCTAATTTGGCTTGGAAGCGCACCATCACATAAATAAACATACACAGTAATGCCAGTGCCGTTGCCCCCAAGGAGCTGACATAAATCTCATTACCTACTTGACTGCCAACCACGTCAATATTCTTGATGGTGGCATTGTTGTTGGGTAAATCTAACGCAGTATCGAGCGAGTTTGATAACCCTTCGATTTGTTTTTGCGGTGGCAGGCGTACCAAAATTTCTTTGTTACTGCCCAAATATTGCACCACACTGTCATTGATTTTATGGCTTGATAAGGCTGACTGAACTTGGGCTTGTTGCACCGGTTGCTCATAAACAACCGTGGCTGACACACCGCCAGTAAAATCCAAGCCTAGATTTAAACCTTTGGTTAAAATAGCGACCAAACCCAGAATCGTTAAGATGGCGGATAATATGGCAAAAGGTTTAGATACCTTTAAAAAATCAATAATACGCCGACCGGCAAAGAATTTTTCACCGCCAAAATCCTCTGCCGAAAATTCAGCGCTGGTAGCGTTAGCCACCGCCAACCCAGCGGTTTGGGTTGCAGTGTCGGTAGGTTGAGCAGGCTGCTTGACTAAATTTTTATTCACCCCTTTACCATTACGGCGCGGCGTTTTGCGGTGCTGTTTATTTGATGCCATTTCATCACTACGACGTACGCCGAGCTCTGAGAGTTTTTGCTCGGGGTTGATGGGTTCTGAGCCGTCTAAACCGTCTAGATCCTCTAACTTGTCATCATTCATTATTTATTCGCTCCTTAACCAATACTTAGGCGTTTGACAGTTTTGCGGTAGCCATAAGCTAACTGTACCAGTGCACGCGTGACGGTCACTGAGGTGAAGATAGAGCTGGCAATACCAATGGCTAAGGTGACAGCAAAACCTTTAATCGGACCTGTACCAATCGCAAATAAAATAAATGCGACAATCAAGGTAGTCAGCTGTGCATCAAAAATACTGGTAAATGCGCGGTTAAAACCTGCCACAATCGCAGATTTTGGTCTGGCGCCGTTGGCAAGCTCTTCGCGGATGCGTTCAAATATCAGCACGTTGGCATCCACCGCCATCCCGATGGTTAACACGATACCTGCGATACCCGGCAAGGTTAGCGCAGAACCAATCAATGACATGATGGCTAAAATCATCATTAAGTTAAAAATTAACGCAATATTGGCAATCAAACCAAATAAACGATAAAAAATAATCATAAATAAGAACACGAGTAAGTAGCCGACTTGGGTAGAGAACATACCTTTTTGGATGTTATCTTGTCCCAATGATGGACCAATAGTACGTTCTTCAACAAAATACATGGGCGCCGCCAGTGCACCTGCACGAAGTAACAAAGCCAGCTCTGAAGCTTCTGCATTACTATCTAAGCCTGTGATTTGGAAAGTTGAGCCAAAGACGCCTTGAATGGTCGCTTGATTGATAATATGGCTTTCTGCGTAAGGTGTTCTGACTTCTTTATTTTGACCCGTCACTGGGTCTGGTTGGAAGGTGACACGCTGCTTATTTTCAATAAACAGTACCGCCATTTGTTTGCCCACCGATTTGGCTGTGGTGTTCTGCATCAAACGACCGCCTGCGTTATCCAGCGTGATATTGACTTGAGGGCGACCATTTTGATCCATCCCTGCTTGGGCATCCTGTACGTTTCGACCGGTCACCACAGCTTGACGTTCCAATAAGGTTTTTTGTGGGCTGTCGACTTCACCAAATGAGTAGGCTTCAGTGCCTGCAGGCAATACCCCAGATGGATTGGCTTGGAAGGTATTGTTTTGCTCAGAGACCATACGAAATTCGAGATTGGCGGTACGACCAATGACCCGTTTGGCTTCTGCGGTATCTTGCACCCCGGGTAATTCCACTACAATACGATTGGCACCTTGTGATTGCACCACGGCCTCAGCCACGCCTAGCTCATTAATACGGTTACGCAAAGTCGTCAAGTTTTGGGTGACCGCATCTTGAGAGATTTGTGAAATCGTCGACTGGGTCAAGGTCATGTTAATCGCTGGACCCCCCGCATTGATTAGTGGTTGTAATTCGTAATTTGTCCCAAAGCGACTACGTAACACATTCATGGCTTGATCACGCGCGGCATTATCGACAAAGTTTAACGTCAGATTATTTTGCCCTGCTTGTAAATTGGTCACGGCAATTTTTTGGTTGCGTAGCTCTGTACGGATATCTCGAGTTAAATTTTCCAAACGCTGAGAGACGGTTTTGCTCATATCGACTTCTAGTACAAACCGTACACCACCCCGCAAGTCCAACCCTAATTTAATAGGATTGCCGCCAATATTACGTAGCCATGCTGGCGTGGTTTGCGCCAAGTTTAGTGCCACCACGTAATTGTCGCCAAGCTTTTCTTTTAGCACTTGTTGTGCTTTAAGCTGCGTTTCAGTCGACTCATCACCAATTTTTAACAAAGCTGATTTACCATCAAAACTGTTGTTTTTGGTTGGGATGTTGGCGGCATTTAGGATGGTTTCCGCTTGCTTTAGCACGTCATTGGTCAATGTGGTACTAGCGGAAGCCCCCGTGATTTGAACGGCGGGCTTGTCTGGGTAAAGGTTTGGTAGGGCATACAGGGTGCTCAGTAGCAGCACAATGCCGATTAAAAAGTATTTCCAAGCAGGGTAGTGCATAATCTTGACTTCTTAAACTTGATTTTTTTAGGTAACTAGTTGTTCTACTAGGTCTATTAACCGTAGGGCTATTAACCGCGATCAACAAGGCAGTACAATATCATAATAGCCAGTTGGCAACTTTACAGAATGCTAGGTCGCCAACCTGACAGGTGAGCTGCATCAGCAATTATTTAAGACTATCAATGGTACCCACAGGCAATACCGAAATGATTGAGGCACGTTGTACCATCACCTCTTGGGTAGTATTTAATGCTACAACCGCATATTCACCTTGAAGTTTTTTGATTTTCCCCATCAAGCCACCGGCAAATACCACTTCATTGCCTTCTTTAATGGCATCAATCATTTGACGATGCTCTTTGTTACGACGGCTTTGTGGTCGGATAATAATGAAGTAAAAAATAGCAAAAAAAGCCAATGGCAATAGCATTTGCATGATGGTGGAAGCACCTGTGCCAGTAGGTGCTGCCGCCGCACCTTCCGCATGGGCAGATTGGATAAATGCTAAAATAGCGGTAAGTAGCATAGTTAAAATACCCTTCAATTGAGATTTAGTCATAAAACAGTGATAAAAACAACCTGTAATGATAACCGATTTAGCCAAATTAATAAATGATTAACCCTTGTTTGCTGAAATAATTCAGCGCTAGGAAGATGAACGGTGAGTAGAAAATCCAGCGATTTTGGAGGGTTTTGGATAATAAGGTCAAAAATTTTTATCGGAATTATTCACTATTTTATGCTTGATTATTAACAATGACGTAACAATAAAGTTAATGGTTATGCTATGCTTAGTTGTAACAAATTATTTCTTTTAGGGTCAAACAATTGGTGTTACCAATTGAAGGAAAATTTCATGACTATCACGTTAAATTTTCAACCGATTGATAAAATCCGAAAGCAGGTAAGGTCAAAACTATGGCTAGGCGTAGTCATCGCGACTTCGTTAACCGTCCCAACGCTGGCAAACGCTGAGATCACCCAGCGTGATATCGATAATTACGGTACTGCGATGGCATCTGCAGCAAATGCTAAGAGCATTTCGCGCGTTGCAAGCCTAGTGGCAGATGATGCCTTGATATCTGTGTCGCGTAAAGGAAAAACCACCACCTTAAATAAAAGCAATTATCTAAACCTCTTGCAAAACAACTGGTCAAAAGCAACGCGATATGGCTATGATATACAATTAAACAACGTGGTATCTAGCGGTAACCATGCCAAAGCAGATGCGATAACCACAGAAGTCATCGTCGAAAACAACGTCACGACACGTTTAGTAACAACTTCACGCATTACCTTTGCTGAAAGCGGTAACTCGGTGTTATTGTCTAGGGCGATTAGCCAACTTGTGATTGAAAAGCACTAATTTAGTGGTATTAAAAGTGGTGTTAAACAGGGTGGTGCAAAAGTTTTGTGCCACTTTTTTTATGGATTCTAGTATAATTTCAGCCAATATTTAATTTCACTGGCTTGAAATCACAGCCGTTTTTTTATTTATAATGTCAAATTTTAGCTTATATTCTTTCATAGTTTTACGCTATGGGATGGGTATATGTCCTACATCTAAATTGCAAAAAAGAGCTAGGAATTATCATGTTGCTTTCGATAAGCCATTCATCAAAAAAAACTATCAAACCGTTAAGTTTAGCTATTTCCTCTATTATTTTGGCAGCCTGTAGCAGTGCGCCAACCACCAGCACCACCAGTCCAGCCGGTAAACCTATGATTGGATCATCCAGTCACAGCAAAAGCACGGTGCGTAGCGCGCAAGAAAATGCCGCCCTACTGGATATGGATAGTTTGGATGAACTTGAAGGCTTACTTGAAGCCACCGACATGAGGATGGTAGAGAATAACGCTTTGTTGGTTCAGCGCTATGGTAATTTATGGGATAGGCTGCGCGTCAATTTTCGTATGAACTCAAATGTGTACGATCCGCGTATTGAAGCGCAGAAAAGTTGGTTTATTAGCCGCCAAGACTATCTAAACCGCTTAACAGCGCGTGCTAGCCGCTATTTATACTACACGGTGCGAGAAGCTGAGCGTCGCAATATTCCAACGGAACTGGCATTATTGCCTGTGATTGAAAGCTCTTATGACCCCAATGCCAATAGTAACGCGTCTGCTGCAGGGTTATGGCAGTTTATTCCAAGTACAGGTCGTATTTATGGGTTGAATCAAACCAGCACCTTTGATGGTCGACGCGATGTGATTGAGTCAACCCGTGCCGCTTATGACTTTTTGACGGCTTTGTATAACCAGTTTGGTAGTTGGGAGTTGGCATTGGCATCGTACAATGCCGGTCCAGGCCGTGTCCAATCCGCGATTAATTATAATGCAGCACGTGGTCTACCAACGGATTATTGGTCGCTCAAATTACCCACTGAAACGATGAACTATGTCCCTCGGTTTTTGGCAGTGGCGCAAATTGTCAAAAATCCGAGCACCTACAATGTGTATTTACCCGCAATTGCGAACCGTCAGCATTTTAGAAGTGTCCCTGCCAATGTTGGCGTGAGCTTGCACGAAATTAGCAGCCTGACAGGCGTAAGCTACGATGAACTGCGCGCCCTAAATCCTGCGTTGATTGCAGGTACGGTAGATATGTCGGGCCCAAGCCGTATTTTGATTCCCAATGATCTCAATCAATCAATTGACCGTAAAATCACCCAATTACGCGGTAATGGTTATATGAGTCAACAAGGTTATTTGGCAAACAATAGCTATGTCACGCCTAAAACTGTTACACCGACTTATAACACACCGACCACAAACTCTGGCAACCAAACCCGAAATACAACCACAAGTCAGGGTGATTCACTCAGTGCCGCCAAACAAGCCTATAGCAAAAAAGAAACAGTTAACTTGCCATCCTCTAGCAGCGATTTGGCGGCGATGGCAACTAGTATGGTTAAAAACCAAACCACGACTTATATCGCCCCCATTCCTAGTACACCAAGCATCCAAAGCCGCAATACAGTAATCAAAGAACCACCGATTACCGCCACTGAGCAAAAAATAGTGACCGCTGAAATGCAGTCTACCAATACATTACCAACCACTTCAGCCGTTGTTACTGCCAACAACACCGTGGTGCAAGAGCCGCCTTTATCCAATCAAGAGCGTAACTTGATTGCTAAAGAAATTGAAAAAACCGCACCACAAGTAGAGCAAGCGATTAACCCTACCGATGGTAATATCAAGCTCAATGCTATTCAGACTCAGCAATCTGTGCTAGAAGCCAAAGGCGAAACCAAAAAACTCAGTTACGAAGAACCGCCAGTGGTGTTGCCAAAAGAGGTCAAAATTACCCAAGCGTCGAGCTTAAATGGCAAAGTCCCAAGCACGGCGCAAGCGACCACGAGCAAATCCAATACCACCAGTGAAAGCAAAGCTGTCACAGTTAGCAAGCAAGCTGCCAAAAAACGTCCGAGCGGCACACGCAGCACCTATCAAGTCAAAGCTGGCGACACCTTGGCAAATATCGCCAGTCGCATGGGTGTAAATTGGCGAGATATCGCTGAATGGAACCAAATTGACCCAAATGCTGCCTTGCTAGCAGGTTCAACACTTTACTTATACAACGCCAAGCCTATCGAACCCAAAGTAGCAGAAGCGCCAAAACGTAAAGCCAATAGCTATATCGTGCAAGCGGGGGATACCTTGACAGGCATCGCCGACAAGTTTGATCTAAATGTCAGTGAGTTAGCAAAATTCAATAATTTACCAGTCACTTATCAAGTGCGTACCAACCAAAACTTGTGGTTAATTCCAGACAAAATGCCAGAGCCGCCAGTGGCACAGCCCGCAGCGCAAAAGCCTGCCCCTGCTAGAGCTGAAGTGCAACCGGTATCAAGTCGTTATACGGTTCAGACGGGTGATACCTTGTCGGGTATCGCTGATCGACTGTCCGTATCGCCCAAAGACATTGCCGATGTCAACGGTTTTAACACCAATTATCGTGTGCAAAAAGGACAAGTCATCATCGTGCCTGTCACAGTTGAAAAGGTCAAATATGCGCTAGCTGGCAAATCGATTAACTACACGGTACGTCCAGGTGATAGCTTAGGTAGCGTCGCCAATAACTTTGATTTAACGGTAGCAGACTTGGCCAAAGCCAATTATCTAAAACCGACTGCAAATTTAATTCAGGGGCAAAAACTGGTTATTCCTCAAGCAGGATTGGGTACGGTGGCTAGCGTGACAGCGACCCGCGAACCGATGAGCAAGCAGGACTCTGCAAAACCAGAGAGCAAAAAAGAAACAAAAAAAGAGACCAAAACAGCCAAAGATACCCAATCAGAGGATGATAACAAGCCAGCGTCAAAACCAGTAAGCAAATATAGCCGTGGTGATACGCAAAGCTACCAAGTAAAATCTGGTGATAGCCTGACAAACTTGAGTGCAAAATATGGCGTTTCCAAAAGCGAACTTGCCGCTTTAAATAACTTAAAAGGTAATGAGTCGTTATTGATTGGTCAAAACATCAAAATCCCGAAAACCACAACAACCTATAAAGTCAAAGCAGGCGAAGGCTTAATTTCTTTGGCAGGACGCTTTGGCATCAGCCCTAAAGAACTGGCTAGCTTAAATAACTTGTCACCAACGGCCTCGCTAAAAGTGGGTCAAATCATTACGGTGCCAAAATAGGTTAACTATAGTTTATAAAATAAGAAAACCACTATGTAAAAATAGTGGTTTTTTACTTAAGTTTTTGCCCGGTTTTATAGTTTAGTTTTTATACTTAGCAAGGAAATTATAAGGCAATAAAAAAGCGTATTTAATTAAAAATACGCCTTTTTTAGATATAGGGTTAATTAGTTAACCATATCTTTTAAACTTTTACCTGCTTTAAAGCTTGGCACTTTGCTTGCTGGAATTTGAATTTCTTCTTTAGTCTGTGGGTTACGACCTGTACGTGCTTGGCGTTCTTTCACGCTAAACGTACCAAAGCCAACCAGTGACACGGTATCATTGGCTTTCATTGCTTCGCCAATCGTTGCAATAAAGGCATTTAATGCTTCAGTTGATTGGGCTTTAGAAAGACCACTTTTTTTAGCAATGCTATCAACTAATTCTGACTTATTCATAAGAATATCCTTCAAATTTTTAGGGATGAAAATAAACGTTATATATACAAAGCACACGCTTGGCAATTAATTAGGCTCAAAGCCTTAAGTATCAAGTGCTGCATAAGTAATTATGATTCGATTATAAGTAAACTCCAACGGCTTCACAAGCAGTTTAAGCATAATTTCTGTGGAATTAAGCATTGATTAACGTGTTTTTGCAAAATATAGCGGTTGGCACACCAAACGATAACATTTTATTTCAACAAAAACCGCTAAAAATTGATATATACAGCTATAGTGAGTAAAAGTGGCTAAGAATCAATCTCGCAATGATTTCTTGACTAATACTCAGCGCCTGACAGTGTTTTATACCAGACTTACAATAATTAATGTTATTAACAACCTTTTGAAGTTACACTATCGACAAATTACAAAACCCATATTTGATTAATTTTGTGGAAATTTAATGAACGATAATTTTCAAACTTCGACCAATGCCCCAAGCAATATAGCCACGACAGCGCTCAATGTTGTATTAGTGATTATTGAAACCTTGCTGACCCTGTTGCTACGTTTCGATGCAGATCTTCGTAAGGTTGTTTATCCTTTAGCCACTACCAATACCGTCGTCCGTATTCATGCTTATGTCCCAAGCGTCACTTTTTATGTGACTTTTACCGTTAACGGCATTTTGTTAGACAGTCAATTACAGCCTTCTCAGCAGGTCGATGTGACCATCAATGGCTTTACTTGGCAAATTGCACAGAATTTATTTACCAACCAGCCTAAAGCCATCGAGCAGCTACAAATCCGCGGCGAAGCACAAAAGATGGCAGAGGTGAAGGCTTTTTTACATCAAATTGGTATCAATCAGCTATTACAAGTCATCACAAAAGCAGTCAAAGGCGATAAAGACAAGCAAAAAACCAAAAAGCCTATCAAAACCGATGCTGACTACAAACAACAAGTTGAGACACTCAATAGCCAAGTCAACGCCGCAAATCTACAAAAAACAGTGCTTGAAGCACAAATTTTAGAATTAAACAGTAAAAATCAATGGATGAAACGCGCGGCAATCGCATTTTTTGTATTATTCGTTATTTGCGCGATTGGCTGGGCGGTAAAATAACAACCATTGCCTGCATTGCTTTGATAAAAGTCGCTTATCATTAAACAAATAAATCTGAGAAATAAATAAATCCGAGTGTTTTAGTAAGAATTAATCTTGACTAAAAGACTCGGATTTTCATATAATAGTCCTACCAACCATAAAACGTGTTTTCACAGCTTACTGTGCTTGAACGGATTTAAATTTTTAACTTAAGTGGGGCTACTATGCGATTGACAACCCGAGGACGCTATGCAGTGACGGCGCTGCTAGATTTGGCATTGCAAGAGCAAAAACATGAATTGGCTGTGTCATTGTCTGATATCGCAAAACGTCAAGAGATTTCTATTTCTTATCTTGAGCAGTTGTTTTCAAAGCTACGTAAAAAAGGGTTAGTCGTGAGCACTCGCGGTGCGTCAGGCGGTTACCATATTGCCAAACCCATCAATGAAATCTCGATTATGACCATTATTTCAGCGGTTGATGAGTCGGTGGATGCTAGAGCTTGCGAAGGCAAAGGCAACTGCCAAGACGGCGCCATGTGTTTAACCCATGATTTATGGAATGGCTTGTCAGAGCAAATTGAAAATTATCTGTCCACCGTGACATTAGATACGCTCATTAATCGTCAAATTATCCGTGAAATTTCTGAGCGTCAAATTTTGATGGTTGAAGACATGCAGGATAAAAATCAGTCTGCGGCAAACCCAATGACAGAAGCACCCGTATTACAACGGGCAAAGCATAGCACCACTAAAGTTAGTAATATTAGTAATAATCATTCATTAGCTGATAACAGCAAAACCTTAAAACAAAATTCTGGGGAGAATTTGTTAGCATGAATAAATTAGTCTATTTAGATTATGCCGCGACCACACCAATTGATGAGCAAGTCGCCCAAAAGATGATGAAATACATGACCTTTGATGGCGTGTTTGGTAATCCTGCCTCGCGTTCGCACGGGTTTGGTTGGCAAGCTGAGGAAGCGGTTGAAACTGCCCGTGAGCAAATCGCAGAATTAATCAACGCCGATCCACGTGAAATTGTATTTACTTCAGGGGCTACTGAGTCAGACAATTTGGCGATTAAAGGGGCGGCGCAATTTTATAGTGGTAAAGGTAAACATATCATTACCAGTAAAATTGAACATAAAGCTGTGCTAGACGTCTGCCGTGAATTAGAAACAGAAGGTTTTGAAATTACTTATTTAGACCCACAGCCAAAGACAGGTCTGATCACGGTTGACCAAGTGAAAGAGGCTATTCGTGAAGATACTATTTTAGTGACCCTAATGATGGTTAACAACGAACTTGGCACCCTAACAGATGTTGCGGCGATTGGTGAAATCACACGTGAAAAAGGTATTATTTTTCATGTCGATGCGGCGCAGGCAGCTGGTAAAACTCCGATTGATTTGGAACAATTAAAAGTTGATTTGATGAGTTTTTCTGCCCATAAAATTTATGGCCCTAAAGGTATTGGTGCTTTATATGTTCGCCGCAAACCACGTGTGCGTCTAAAATCTCAAATGCAAGGTGGTGGTCATGAGCGTGGTATGCGTTCAGGTACTTTGGCAACGCATCAGATTGTGGGGATGGGTGAGGCCTTTGCCATTGCGGGCAAACGTATGGCAGAAGATGAAGCCAGATTGACAAAACTGCGTCAACGCCTTTGGGATGGCTTAAAAGAGCTTGATGAAATTTATCTTAATGGTGACATGAATCACAGTATTCCAAACATCGTCAACATCAGCTTTAACTTTGTAGAAGGCGAATCGTTGATGATGTCATTGAAAGATTTTGCCGTGTCATCGGGTTCTGCTTGTACGTCAGCGACGCTTGAGCCTTCGTACGTATTACGCGCGCTTGGATTGTCAGATGAGCTTGCTCACAGTTCAATTCGTTTTAGTTTGGGTCGCTATACCACCGAAGAAGATGTTGACCATGCGATTGCTGAGATGCGAACTGCGGTTGAAAAATTACGTGCTTTATCACCGCTTTGGGACATGTATAAAGAAGGCGTTGATTTAAATAGTGTGGAATGGAACGAACATTAATTTGTATTAAAAATTCATTCAATTTAATTAATAATTAAAGATTAGTCAGTTACGTTTGACGTAACCAGCCAAAAGGAAAATGAAATGGCCTACAGTGATAAAGTGCTTGACCATTATGAGAATCCACGAAATGTGGGAAACTTAGATAAAGATGCCAAAAATGTCGGTACCGGTATGGTCGGTGCCCCAGCGTGTGGTGATGTGATGCGCCTGCAAATCCAAGTGGGTGATAACGGTATCATTGAAGATGCGCGCTTTAAAACCTATGGTTGTGGTTCAGCCATTGCCTCAAGCTCATTAGTGACAGAGTGGCTTAAAGGCAAAACCCTGGATGAAGCTAGCGCAATTAAAAACAAAGATATCGCAGAGGAGCTAGCCTTGCCACCGGTTAAAGTGCACTGCTCAGTGCTGGCAGAAGACGCCATTAAAGCAGCGATTGAAGATTATAAATCTAAAGCCAATGCTTGATTGATTGTGCGATTCTAAAAGTCTTATTGACTCATCCTCAATAAGACTTTGGCTCAGTTACTTAAAGTGAGTCGCTTAAAGATTGAAATTAGTAGATGGGGTAGTAAAGTGATTGAATTATCAAACGATGCAGCTCAACATGTACGCGATTTTTTACAAAACCGTGGTCATGGCGAAGGTATCCGTGTGGGTATCCGTACCGCAGGTTGTTCCGGTTTAGCGTATGTACTGGAATTTGTTGATGAGCCAGACCCTAACGACCAACGTTTTGAAAGCAACGGGGTTAGTGTATTTGTCGATCCAAAAAGCTTGGTTTATCTTAATGGTTTGAAAATGGATTTTGTCAAAGAAGGTCTCAATGAAGGCTTTAAATTTAGTAATCCAAACCAAAAAGGTGAGTGTGGCTGTGGTGAATCCTTCACCGTTTAGTTTGTAATATTTTTTTTCAGTATAGTGATGGCTCGGTAGGGGAAGTTGAAAATGGTTAATTATTTTGAGTTGATGAATATACCCCAACAATATCAAATTGATATCGCCAAGCTTCAGCAGACCCTTCGCCAACTTCAATCTAAGTTCCATCCTGATAACAATCTTGATGCGTCTGTAGCTGAGCAACACCTTTCGCTATCTGCTAATACGGATGGTTTTTTGCGTGAATCAATCGCCAAATTATCCGCACTAAAGCCTGAGCAAGCGTCTGCTATTATTAATGAAGCCTACAATACGCTTAAAAACCCTGATTCTCGCGCGTCACATTTATTGGCACTCAAAGGCATTTCGCAATCTATTAATCAGCCGATTCGTGATTTGGACTTTTTAGACGATGCCATGTCATTTCGTATCGATTTAGACGATGCTGATAGCCAAAGTATTACGCTACTTAGCAAAAAACTTACCGAGTGGCTAAATAATTATCAACTTGCCTTTGACGAAGTTTACCAAAAAATTGATAATTCAGCTGCAGCTGAGGCTAATGATGATGCCTTAACCAAACAGGCGATAGATATCATTCAAAAACTGCAGTTTTTGGTTAAACTGCAAGCAGATGTGGCAAAAACCACCGATGAATTAGCCAAGCAAAATTTTGATAATGATGACGATTTGTATGTGTAAATCATGATTAAAGGGTAAGTTGTCATAGCGTTTGTTAATTTATTTGGTTTATCATATTTTTAATTTATAATACCATCCGTTTTGACTTTCTATAAAGATACAAACTAAGCTAAAGATATAACCTAAGCTGGTTTTATTTTCAAATTATTTTTTCTTTTTTTTAATTGGTCCAATTTATGTCGTTATTACAAATCGCTGAACCCAATCAAAGTGCCAAGCCCCATGCGCATCGTTTTGCTTTAGGAATTGATTTAGGCACCACGCGCTCACTGGTAGCGGTAGTCCGTTCAGGTGAGCCACAAGTGATTGGCGATAAAGTTAGTGAGTGTCAATCTAATGACAATAACGCCAATGACAATGACGACAGTCAAATTGCTAATCAGGTAAAAGGTATCGATTGCCAAAAGCTTTTACCCTCGGTAGTGTATTTTGGCTTAGATGACAATGGCAATCCAGAAACTTTGGTAGGTAGTCATGCTGAAGCAATGGCAGAACAAGCGCCAAATCATACTATACGCTCGGTTAAACGGTTTATGGGTCGAAGCATCAAGGATATTAAGTTCAATCATCCTTATGAATTAGTCGGTGATGTCGATGTCATGCCAAGTATCCAAACCCCACAAGGTGCCAAAAATCCTGTTGAAGTATCAAGTATCCTGTTAAAACATCTGTATGAGCGGGCAAAATTGGCGTTACCTGACAATAGTATTGTGGGTGCGGTGATTACGGTGCCGGCTTATTTTGATGAAGCACAGCGCCAAGCGACCAAAGATGCAGCTAAATTGGCAGGCATTCATGTGATTCGCTTATTAAACGAGCCGACGGCTGCTGCGATGGCGTATGGGCTGAACCAAGCACAAAACGAAGCATATCATCTCATTTATGATTTGGGTGGGGGCACGTTTGACGTATCGGTGTTAAAGCTCAATCACGGTGTGTATGAAGTACTGGCAACGGGCGGTAATAGCGCACTGGGTGGCGATGATATTGACCGCCTGATTGCTAATTGGCTGATTCAACAAACAGGCTTGAATCCATCAACCATTGATAACCATCAAAAACAACTGCTAAACGTACAGGCTCGCACCCTCAAAGAACAGTTGTCAAAAGCAGACCAAGTGACTGCCGAAGTTTCACTGAACGGTCAAACTTTTGATATTGTGTTAACCCAAAGCAGTCTTCGTCAAATCATTCAGCCTGTGACCGACCGTACATTAGCGGTGTGTGCGCAAGTGCTACGTGATGCTGGACTTGAAACGTCCCAGCTTGATGAAGTGGTGTTGGTAGGTGGTTCGACACGAATGCCACTTATTCAGCAAATTGTGGCAGAAACATTTAATCAGCCGCCACTGTCACGCATCAATCCGGATGAAGTCGTTGCGTTGGGCGCAGCCAAATATGCCGATCAACTAATTGGACAACAGCAAAATACGGTGTTGCTGCTTGATGTCACGCCTTTATCCTTGGGGCTTGAGACCATGGGCGGTCTTACCGAAGTGATTATTCCGCGTAATACGCCCATTCCTGTGACGCGCAAACAGGTATTTACAACCTATCAAGATAACCAAAATGGTATGATTATCCATGTGGTACAAGGTGAACGCGATACAGTGGCTGACAACCGCTCGTTAGGGCAGTTTAAACTGACTGACATTCCGGCGATGAAAGCAGGGTTGGCGCGTATCGAAGTCACTTTTCAAATTGATGCCAATGGTCAGTTAACCGTCTGGGCTAAAGAGTTGACAACGGGAAAAGCAAGCCAAATTCAAGTCAAGCCGTCTTATGGGTTGTCAGAAGATGAGCAGGAAAAAATGCTCAAAGCAGGCTTTGATTTTGCCATGCAAGATCGACTGCAACGTAGCTTGATTGAAAGTCAAGTAGAAGCAAAACGAGAATTATTGGCGCTAGCATCTGCGCTTGCAGAATTTGGCTTTTTGTTAAGCGATGAGCAGAAAAATACGCTGCAAACCTCGATGGCTGATGTTCAACAGGCGATTGATGGTGCTGAACAAGCCCAGTTAGAAACAGCGAGCGCGCAGCTAAAAGTTCATAGTGATGATTTTGCTGCACTTATCATGAACCAAGCGGTCAATGAAACCATGAAAGGCACTTCAACCGCGGATTGGTCAAATTAATTTTGAATACATAAGACTATTAATCGTTAAGAGATTGCTATGCCAAAAATTACTGTATTACCGCATCACCAAATTTGCCCTACTGGCGCAGAGATTGAACTCAATGAAGGCGATAATCTATGCCGTGGTTTGCTAGAAAAAGGCGTGAAAATTGAGCATGCTTGTGATATGTCAAAAGCTTGTACTACTTGCCATGTTATCGTGCGAAAAGGGTTTAATAGCTTGGAGGAAATGGACGATATCGAAGCTGATTTGCTAGATCGTGCTTGGGGGCTAGAGCCAGATTCAAGACTGTCTTGCCAAGTCATCATTGAAGATCAAGATTTGACGATTGAAATTCCAAAATATACCATCAATCACGCCTCTGAAAATCATTAATACCAACCGATAAAAAAAGGCTTACTAATCATGGTTAGTAAGCCTTTTTTGATGGCGCTACGTATCGCTAAACACTCTTTATTGCTAGAACAAGGCGCTGACTCATTCAGCGCATATGTATTCACAGCATATTATGGCGCAGCAGTCTGCGGTTTAACCGTGACTTTAGTGATGGATTTTAAGTATGCTAAATAATCCTCAAACTGAGACTGACCGATATTTTCGCGCACGATTTGGGCAGTTTGTTGTTTGACTTCGGGTGTGATTTGCGCGTTGTCATTGCTAATAACCCCACCAACAATCACGCTCGCACCCGATACAGTAGGCCGCGTCATGACCGCTAGTTGATTGTTCACAGCAGGTTGACTAAATGCCACACCACGCTCGTCATCGCTGAGTTTGCTATCTTGACGAGTCACAATCCCCAAATCTTGGAATGGTGCACCCGCCGCCGCAATTGAATTGGCTTGTTTGACTTTGGCAGCGATGGCATTGGCCTCTGCCACGGCTAAACTTTTTGCTTTCTCTTCAATAAGCTTGGCTTTGATAACCGGCTCAGCTTCTGCTTGTGTCATGAGTTTGCTAGTGCGGTGATTGGTTGATTGTAACCATACCACTTTATCAGAGACATCTATGCCGACTGACACACTGCCTTCTTGCAGCGCGAGTGGCTCAAATGCTGCCGCTACAATAGCAGGTTGATTGAGAGCGGAAGAGTTATTGGTTTTAGGGTAGTTTTTAATCGATTTGGCGGTTAATTTATAGCGATTGGCAAGCTCGGTGATAGTAGCGCCAGCGACTGCGTCATTGTTGATTTTACCAATCAAATCTTGATAGGCGGCTTCGCGCTTTTGCGCCATAATTTGTTGGGTTAACACAGGCGTCAAGCTTTCAATGGTTGGTGGGGTTTGACCATTGATTTTTACCAATTTAAATAAATGATAGCCATAGTTGGTTTTGATGGGGCCGGTGACTTGACCGACCTTTAAAGTCTTGATTTGGGTCATGATGGAATCATAATCATTGGGGAACATCGATTGGGTAATCGGACCGATGTTGCCGCCATCATTTTTACTGCCTTCATCTTGCGAGTACTGTTTGGCAAGTGCCGCAAAATCCGCTTGGTTGGCATCAAGCTTACTTTTTAATGAGGTTAAGGTGGCTTGTGCTTGATCGCCATTCATTAAAATCATTGCCAATTCGTATTCGGTCTGGTTGTTGCTATTTTTCAAATAGCTTTGATATTGTTGCTGCAATTCCTGAGCTGTTGGGGCAGCAACAGGCAGGGCATTTTTATTGAGTTCTAAATAAGTTAAATCCACCATGTCACTAGATTTAAGTGTCGCTTGGTTTTTTTGATAATAACTTGCAATCTCTTGCGGCGTCACTTGTACCTGCGGCGCAAAGCTGTGCCAGTCCAAACGTAGCACTTGCACAGGGCGCGACTCAGACTGCATTGACATAAGTTTATCAATGCTTCCTTGCGCAAAAATCCCTGTATTAATGATACCGCGGCTAAAGGCAGTCACTAACAAGTCTTGACGAACCGAATCAAATAATTGTTCTTTGGTCATGCCGCGACTGGTTAAATAGCTAGCAAACAATTCATTAGAAAATTTTCCGCTAGCGTCTTGAAAGGTTTTTTCAGCCATCAACATTTGGGTGATGGTGGCATCTGACACAGTAAAACCAAGCTGGTTGGCTTGGTTGATAATCAAATAACGGTCAATCAAATTGTGCAGCATTTGCTCACGTAATTTATCGCTATTAAGTAGGCTTGCATCGCCATTCACTTGCTCAAGCAACGTTTCGCGGCGATTGTTAATCATGGTTTGCAAGGTAGCATTATCGACATTTAACTCTGCAACTTTGGCGACAGCATTGGGGTCATCTCCGCTACGGACAATTGACTCAAACCCCGTGATGGCTAAAGGAAGTAAAAAAAGAACGAGCAAGGCTTTGCCCATCCAACCTTTCAAAAAATTGCGTAAAGATTCCATATTGCTCACTTGCAGTTTAGATGGATTTATTAAGGATAACTAATCAGGCTAAATAATCAAATCAAACACGATATTATAGGGGAACTGTCCACCAAAATCATTATCTTTCATCAAGTTGGGTAGACAGTTTTAAGATATAGCAAAATAGTAAAAAGGCACACTGTTAACAATTTATAAATTTTTAGATAGCGCTTTATAAATTTTTCGATAGCTCGGAAATAATAGCATCAAGGATTTTGAGTCTCGCGGTATATTTATCATCGGTAGCAATCACATACCAAGGGCGTTTTTTATGGTGAGTCAAATGAATCATGTCGGAAGCGGCTTGCACGTACTCATGCCATTTGGCGCGGTTACGCCAATCGTCATCGGTAATTTTAAACTGCTTATTGGGCGTCTCTTCACGCGCCTTAAAGCGTTTAAGTTCTTCTTCTTCACTGATAGCGAGCCAAAACTTGACCACAATGGCATTGCTCTGTACCAAGTCGTTTTCAAAGCGATTGATTTCGCCATAAGCACGTTGCCAGTCTGCCGCTTTTGCAAAGCCTTCAATACGCTCAACGAGTACCCGACCATACCAACTACGGTCAAAAATGGTCACTCGGCTATTATGTAGGCGTTGTTTAAGTAAGGCGACGCATTTATTGCGTTTGAATTTTTGCGATAAATACACTATATCCACATCTGCCATTTCATCATGGGGCAGGCGCGTCCAAAAACGCCACAGATAGGCGTGTTTTAATTCATCTTCGGTTGGTGCAGAGATAGCGTGGATGGTAAATTCACGCGGGTCGAGTGGGGCAATGATGCGGCGTATCGCACCGCCTTTGCCTGCCGCATCCATACCTTCAAAGACAAAGATGATATGGCGCTGACCTCGCTCACGAATCAGTTCAGCGAGTATATGTTGTTTGCTATGTAGTTGTTTTTTATAGTCTGCTTTTGCTAATGCTTGGGATTGGACGCTAACCAACTCATTAATCAGAGGGGTGGGTTTAAAAGGCAGCGGGTTGGGTTTAACAGGATTTTCGTCCGTTTTAAGGTGAACCGATTTATCAGTTTTTGCTCGGTTGTCTTGGTCATCATCGGCTGCAGCTAGTTGGTTCATGGTTTGCAGCGCTGCTAATACAACATTCGCAAATTGGATGTTTGAGGCATCAATATCCTGTCCATCTATGTGGTGCCAGCTTGATTGTAACCCCATCAGTCTGCTGCTAAAGCGTTTGAAACGTTTCACGTCTTTTTTTCGAAACCAATCTAAATGGTACAACTGCTCAGGGTCAGGCTCTTCATCGGTCAAGCGTTTTTTTAGCGTTTTATTATCGACCCAAAACAAGCACTTGACGATATCGGTGTTGTTATTGACCAAATCTTGTTCAAACGCCTCAATGTCTTCAATCATTTGCTGTAAGCGCTGTTCATCTATATCATCGCCACAGTCAAACACATAACGAATCAAGTCAGCGTACCAGTTGCCAAAATACACCGCAATCTCACCCTTTCTAGGCAGTTGCCATGTGTGACGTTGCCAAATAGGTTGGTAGCGGCTAGGATGCTGTCCCATGGTGGCGTGAACCTTGATATAGCGTGCGTCCATCCATTCGGTTAGCGCTTTAACCGCTTCGCCTTTGCCCGAATTTTCCATACCATTCACCAAGATTAGTAGCCCGCGCGAGTTTTTGCCAGCCCGTTGCTCGCGTAGGGTGGTTTGCGCGGTAATCAGGTCAAAACTTAATTGGTCTTCAAGCGTTAAAGATGAGGTGTTTTTTTCAAGTTTGGTTACTTTATCGGTGGGTTTAGAAGCGGCTATATCGTTGTTTTTGGAATTGCTGGTGCTGTGTATTGCCATGTGTCCTGCTTAGGGGAATACCCGAAATGATAGGGATGAAGTTTTTATTTTTCTAAAAGATAGCAGTTAAAGCACAGTTGAACAATTTACGATTTGTATTTTTGCTGGATTTACATTAAGGTAATGCGGCACAGAACTTCATTTTACTGTGGGTTTATACAATGGATAAACTGCAGTTTCTCTGTTTTGAATTTAAAAATTTTGCAAAAAAATCGAGGCCCTATGAGCAGCTTAAGCCAATTAGAACAAGATTTAAAACAATTCCGCGCCCTTCCATACCACAGCGATACCCAGTTAGCGCAAAAACTCAGTGAAGTACAAGCCTGGCAACGCGGTCGTATTCATAAAACCCACCAAGCTTTATTTGCCAGCGCCAACAACCATGCGATGGGGGAATTTTTAATTGACCAACTATATGGGGGCGAAAAATTCAACGTGCTCGCTGAACAGCTAGAGCGCATGGTGCAAAAGGCTGAAAAACTAGAAAAATTTATCCCTGCCAATGCCGTGAGCACAGGGGCAGCCGGTATCATCGAAGCGATTAACGCCATTAAGCTTGATCTGCAGCTTGCTCAGTATTTACAAGAAAATCATTTATCCGTGGATGAGCCATCCATGATTAAAGCCTATCGGTCCGTGAATGCAGAGTCGGCAAGACGCCAGCAGATGGCTGACCTCAAGCAAATGTGCTATCGCACGGATAAATATCTTAAATCATTTATCTTACAAAAAGCATTTTCACTCGCCAAAGGCACAGCGTACAAAAAAGGCTTTCAGCCGTTATATGACTTTATCGCTGAAGGTTTTGCTGCCATCAAACCGATTAAAAGTATTGGCGCATTTATTGAGCCATTTTGTGAAAAAGAGTTGCAAATCATTACCAATGTGCATGCTGGCAAAGAACATCCTTTTGATGTTTAATGATAAAATAGAAAAAAATTTGCACCAACTTTGCGCTTTTAACTTTGCCAAGTTTTGATTGGCGATGACCTCACTAGGAAACCACATGAACGACAATAACCATAATTCAATCCAAGACAGCTTGGTAAAAGACAGCCTCCAAGCCAATGACAAGCTCAATAGCCAAGTACAACAGTCACTGACAGCTGACACCACCATCAACCGTCAATTTACTGGCACAGCTGATTTGCCAGAATCTGTGCCGCAAGGTCAGCAGCTCACTCGCCCTGCAACCGCTACCCCAAATGACGCTATCCCCAATGAGTCGTCAGCGCAATCCCATAGCGGTTTTGATAAATCAGCTATCTACAATCCGCATACCGAAGCCACTGATGGCAATGAAGAAACTCATTTTGGCTACAAAACCGTCAAAAAAGCTGAAAAACAACAAAAAGTAACAGAAGTATTTACCTCTGTTGCCAAAAAATACGACATCATGAATGATTTAATGTCACTGGGTATTCATCGTCTGTGGAAACGCTATGCCATCAGCCTAACGGGCGTGCGTGCAGGTCAACGGGTGCTAGATATCGCAGGGGGCACAGGTGACTTGGCAAAAGCCTTTAGTAAAGAGGTGGGTCGCACAGGTCATGTGGTATTATCCGATATCAATGAAGCGATGCTAGAGGTTGGTCGTGAGCGTCTGCTCAATGCAGGCTGTAGTAATGTCGACTTTGTACTAGCCAACGCTGAGACGCTGGCACCATTTGAAGATGAAAGTTTTGATTTGGTGACCATCAGCTTTGGGCTACGCAACGTCACCGACAAAGACGCGGCACTGCGCTCGATGTATCGGGTGCTCAAAAAAGGTGGTCGCTTGTTGATTTTGGAATTTTCAAAACCTGTGTTTGAGCCATTTGGTAAAGTCTATGATTTGTACTCGTTTACCGCATTGCCACTCATGGGTAAATTGGTGGCGAATGATAGCGAAAGCTATCAGTATTTGGCAGAGTCTATCCGTATGCACCCAGACCAACGCACCCTAAAAGGCATGATGGAAGACGCAGGCTTTGTCAATTGTGACTATCACAACTTAACAGGCGGTATCGTGGCGGTACATCGTGGGTTTAAAAAGTAACTGATGGCGAAAAATATAATAGCTCACTGAAATTTATATACTAAAAGAGAATCAGATGTTTACTGTATTACTACTCGCAGGTATTGAAAAAGTGGTTAATCTAGCGATTGCCACTGACCCCATCACCCAAGCAGGTTTACAACCGTTATCGGGTAAAGTTTTGCGCCTAGTGATGGCAGAGCCAGCCATTGAATTTGATACGATTTTTAATGATGACCACATTCGCTTTGAACCTGTGACGGTTGATGTTTTTGAGCCTAAAGGTAGCGCTGTGGTAAGCAAACCTGATTGTGTTGTCAAAGTAGACAATCCTGTGCATTTGCTCAATTTGATGGGTGAACCACAAGGCAATCTGCCGATTGAGGGCGATTATAAAGTGCTGATGCAAGTCAAACAGTTGGTCGCTGGGTTTGACCCTGATATCATTGGTAAACTGCAACCGCTGATTGGTCTGCCGATGGCAAGTCAATTGTCTAATCTGTTAGCCAACCTAAAAGGCACAATCGCTGCACCTGCCAAAGAGATGTTTGCCGATATTGCCAATATCAGAGAGTGGAAAACCAACGGTGCAAATACTGATGACAATACAGGCAATGAGTTAAAACAACAGCTACTAAAACTGCGGGCGGATATTGAACGTGAACAAGCCAGACTCGATGCCATCAAGCAACAGCAAGCGGCTTTATTGCAAAAGTAAATTTATTGCAAAATTCGCTTTTGCACAATCAAAATGACGGGTTAAATCCCCGTCTTTTTTTTAACCATTAAAAAATTGCTTATATCATGCTAGAATTCCCACCATTGATAAGCTTTCTAACGAGTTGCCAACGTGTTACTAAATCATCGCAAACGTCTTTTACAACTGTGGCGCATTGCCGCTCATTATCGTGTTGATACGCATCTACCTATTGAAGAGACGCCGCAGCTTGAGCCCATTGCCAAACTTATCCGTATGCACCCTGCCAGCTATTTTCAAAAACCGCATCCAGACGGGGTTAGGCTGGCACTTGAAGAGATGGGCACGCTGTTTTTAAAATTAGGGCAGCTGCTTTCCACCCGTCGTGATTTGGTTACCCCTGAGATTATTGAGCAGTTGGTGCATCTGCAAGACAGGGTAAAGCCCTTTAGTGTCGATACGGTTATCGAGCAAATTGAACAATCGACAAAAAAAGGCGGTTTGGGGCAATCTATCAATCAGCTATTTGCTAGATTTGATGGCATACCGTTAGCCGCGGCATCCATCGCCCAAGTACACACCGCACGCCTGCATGATGGGCGTGAAGTGGTGGTTAAAGTCGTTCGCCCAACCATCCGTGAACAGATTATTGAGGATTTTGAATTATTGCGCGACTTGGCAGGGTGGGCGTCAGCACGGATTGAAGCGGCGCGTGCCGTACATATTATCGATATCGTTGAAGATTATCGGCAAGTCTTGCTCAATGAGCTTGATTTAACCCTTGAAGCTGCCAATACCACCCAAATGCGCAACAACTTTTTGGGTTCATCGATGATGTATGTGCCTGAAGTGTATCAAGCGAGCAAAAACATCATGATTATGGAGCGCATTGTTGGGGTGCCGATTTCGCAAACCCAAGTATTTGATGCGCTTGGATATGATAGGGCGGCACTTGCGGCAAAAGGATTAACGATTTTTTTCACCCAAGTATTTAGGGATAATTTCTTCCATGCCGATATGCACCCAGGCAATGTGTTTGTTGAAACGCTGCCCGCCGATACCCCAAATCCCAATCCCCGTTACATCGCTCTTGATTGCTCAATCGTGGGCGAGCTGTCTAAAGCTGACCAAATGATGGTGGCAAGGCTTTTATTATCGGTGATGAACAATAACTTTACCGGTCTAGTGGATATTATCGCGCGGGCAGGCTGGATTCCACCCAATACCGATAAATACGCCCTCATGCGCGATATGCGCCGCACCGTGTCACCGATGATTAGTAAGCCAATCAACGACATTGATTTTGCAGGTGTGCTCATGTCGGTGCTCGATATTGCGCGTCGCTATCATTTGGATATACCGCCGCAATTAATGCTACTGCTTAAAACGCTAGTGCATGTGGAAGGTTTAGGAAGGGATTTATACCCTGAGCTTGATATCTGGTCGCTCGCCAAACCGATTTTGACAGGCTGGGTGAAGCAGCAATTTGACCCGATTCAAAAAATTGGCGAGCTACGCAAGCAATTACCTGAACTGTTACTGAGTCTCAATGACATGCCACAATTGCTGGATAACAGTTTGCAAAGTCTGTCAAATTTGGGTGGCCACCAAGACCAGCAGCTGCGTGAAATACAGCAAATTCGCTCAGATATGCTCAAAAGTCGTCAGCAGGATTGGCTTGCAGTGCTTGGGTTTGTGGGTTCGTTATTTATCGCGCAAATGATTGCCAGTCATGCCGTCTGGCAGGTGAGTAGTTGGCTTGCACCAATTTTTTATGTGATTGCCGTGCTGTTTGTATTGTGGCGGTTGTTAAATTAGCGACTTAAACATGCTTCATATAATGATCGGTTAGCAGTTTGACAATCGTAGGGATAAAGGGTTTTGCCAAATCATGTCCCATATCCTTTATCAAATGAAACTCACTGTGCGCAATCGCTTTGGCAATCGCCCGACCATGCGCCGGTGGCACCAGTCCATCTTTTTCCCCATGAATGATAATAGTTGGCTGTTTGATTTTTTGGTCGAATTTAACAATAGAGCCAGTGGCTAATATTGCTTGCAGCTGCTGAAGCGCGCCACGTGGGTGATAACTACGTTCAAACCGCAAACGAATGAGTCGTTCTACTTCCTCTTCATCCACATGATTGGGTGAGCCGATACGCTGCATACACCACACGCCATATGCGACTACGTCATCAATTTGGGTGGTTTTGGGATGTGACAGTAGGGTTTGTAGCTGCTTTGGCTTGGTGGGTGGTAAAAATGGCTTGTTATTACTGGTAAACATGAGACCCAGTGTCGACACGCGTTTTGGGTATTTGGCAGCCAAAATTTGCGCAATCATCCCGCCCATAGATGCCCCCACCACATACACATTGTTCAGTGCTAACTTATCAAGCAAGCGGCGGGTATCTTCAACCATGTCAAATAAGTTATACGCCACAGGAAAATGACGGTTCGTCAAACCCACTTGCATACGCAGCATCATTTTGACATTGTTGATAGGAAAACGGGGGAAGGGTCGGGCGATTTTTGATGATAGCCCGATATCACGATTGTCAAAACGAATCACAAAAAAGCCTGCGTCAATCAAGCCTTTGACAAAACTATCGGGCCAAAACACCAACTGCGAGCCTAAGCCCATGATCAGTAGCAAGGGCGGATGATCAGGATTGCCACCAACTTCAACACACAGTTGTAATTCATCACCGATATCAATTATGGCACTTTGCATAAAGTCCGTAATCACTGAGGGTTCAAAATTAAATTTGGCTAAATCCATAATTTATTCCAAAAATATCAATCTGCTAGTGGGATGTTGAAAGAACTTGCCGCATTAGATGACCCGTTGCACGAGTGTGGCAACTAAGATAGTTACTAAGACAGCCAATCCGCCACTTGCTTGGTTAACGTTAAGCGCTGTTTTGCTGCTTCTTTACCGGCTAATACAAACCCTAAAATGCTATGAAGATCATCTTTTGGATGGGCGATCATGACCATGCCATCAGTCGTTGGGGTCGTTTGCCAATACACTTGATCGTCACTGTACTGCCCTGATACGGGTAATACCACCAAAGGTAAACTAGGTGTTTTGATAGCCACCGGCATGGCAGGATACGCCACTTTAGTCGGCGCCATGTTAGGATCAGCCAGGGTTTTTGCCAACGCTTTGGCTTGGTTCATCAATGGCATGACATAGGGCATATAGCTACCCATCACGTTGGCACAATCGCCAATGGCATAAATATGCTTTGCCGATGTGGCTAGGTAGGCGTCGACCTTGATGCCTTGCTGCACTGTTCTTGGTAAATGGGTTGCTGTAGGATTGATGTGCTGTGACGATGCTATGGCAATGTTCGCTGATGCGGCAAGGTCAATATTAGCCACCAAACCAATCGCTATCAAAACAATATCAGCCTGAAAGGTTTGTGATTGCTTATCCCTGTCAAACGAGATGGTCACGGTTGCATTATCGCTTGTTTCAATATTTGTAGTAATATTTTTATTAAGGTTTGTCGTGATACTGGTGATATCAGTGCCTAAATAAAATGTCACCCCTGACTGAGTCAAAGCGTCTTGTAGCATGATACCTGCTTGGCTAGGTAGCTGCTGAGCCAGTGGGCGTGCCGCTTTATCAAAGAGAGCTACTGTGATGTCAGCGGTCTGGTTAGCTGGATTTTGACCAATCAAATCATTAGCAAATTCACAACCAATCAACCCTGCACCAATAATCGCTACCTTAATGGGCGCTGATTTTTGAGATTTTAGGGTGTTTAGACGCTGCTGAAAGCTTTTGTAATCATCTAAATGATTGACGGCAAAAATGGTTTGGTGATTGATAGCTAGATTGGGTAACAGTCTAGAATGCGCGCCTGTCGCCAATACCAAATCTCGATATGCAAGCGTTATTTGAGACGCTTGATTGGTTAACGAGCGAACCACAATGACTTGTTCATCGGTATTAATATCAGTGACTTGATGAAAATTTAATAGGGTCAAGTTTAATGTTTCTGCCATTTTTGCCGCGCTCGCATTGGCAATGCTATCGGCAAGTTTGTTTTGCGCATAGGCATTTGACAAGGTTGGCTTAGCATAGCTATCACCACTGTCTTGACACACCATGACGATAGGCAAGCTAGTCGTTAGCTTTCTGAGCTCACGCGCTAGCGTATAGCCCGCCATCCCTGAACCAATAATGATTACAGGTTGTGGTTGTGTATTTGACAGTTGCGCAATAGGCGCGTCATTTGAACTGATACTGTCTAAGCTTATACTATTGTCACTGGCACTATCGACACTCGCACTATCGACATTGTTAGTTGATTGCATGATAAAACCCTATTTATTTATTATAGTTCAATCATTTCAAAGTCCACTTTGCTAACCCCACATTCAGGGCAAGTCCAATCTTCGGGAATATCTTCCCAGCGTGTGCCCGGAAGGATGCCTTCTTCTGGGCAGCCCAATGCCTCATCATACACCCAACCACACACGATACATTGATATTTTTTCATTGATAACTTTCCCTATATTAGTGGTAACTTTTGCTATTGAAGATAAGGATAAAAATTGCAATTACAATGCCGAGCAGTATGTTAACCATGCAAAACTCACGCAATCATCTAAAATTTAACTTGCGATAGTTTACAAGTATGCACTGAAACAAGCAAGCCAATGACAGACAACATTCAATCCCATATCGTAAATCTTTAAATCAGTTTGCCCAAGCCTAGCCTATTAATATGGTTAAAGTAAATACTTAATGCCATCCATGACCTTGATTGGCTCAGCAGGAAAAAATTGCTAGAATGAGGCACGCTTGAGCAATTTTTATTTAATTTTTACTTAATACTTAATTTTACTTAATTTTTTACTTAACTGGGTCAATCCTATGCAATCGACTATCACCCCTGATTCAACACACCCATTTTGGCAAATCATCAGAGTGGTACCTGATTTTCCCAAACAAGGCATTGCGTTTTATGATATCACGCCATTATTGCGCGCTCACGTCAATGCGGTAATCGATGCGTTACTGGCAGCGATACCACAGCCAGTATTTGAGGCGGTTGATTGCTTTGGCGCCATTGAAGCGCGGGGGTTTATTTTTGCTAGTCTGTTGGCGGGTCGGACAGGCAAAGGCATGGTATTGGTACGCAAGGAAGGCAAGCTGCCACCGCCTGTGGCGAATAAAAGCTATGCCCTAGAGTATGGTAGTGATACTTTAGAGATGCAGGCGGGACTTGCGCCGGCGAATGTGTTGTTGGTGGACGATATATTGGCGACAGGCGGTACTTTGAGCGCCGCGGTGGGGCTTTGTGAAGCCGCAGGGCATCAGGTGTTAGGCGCACTTGTACTGCTTGATTTGGTGAATTTGCATCAACCGCTAGATATGCCACTTTATACCGTGTTGCAAGCTAAAGGTTAGTGGGTTGGCATGGGGCTAATCATGATTAAAGGACATGATTAGCCGCTAATAAAAATTTAATGAACCAAGCTTTATTCATCAAAGTTTTAATGAATAAAGCTTTAATTAATAACGCTTAATTAACCAAGCCTCTCAAGGTTTGCTCTAACGCTTCTCGAGCTTGGATAAAGCCTTCAATACCAGCAGATAATAACGCTTGGCTGATAGGATCAAGCGCATGTTGTTCGGCAAATTGTGTCTCATCGAGGGTTTCTTTTTTGAGGTCAACAAATTGCATATCGGGAAATAGCTGACGCTCGACTTTGACGTCCATCGTGGCAAGTTGGTCTAGCAAATCAGGCGCAATCGTTAATAAATCACAACCCGCCAATGCCAATATTTGCTCAATGCTGCGAAAACTCGCGCCCATGATTTGGGTGGTGTAGCCATGCTGTTTGAAGTAATGATAGATAGTTTTGACTGAGCTCACGCCTTTATCACGGCTGATTTCGATGCTATCGAGTCCTTCGTCTTTTTTCTGCCAATCCAAAATCCGTCCGACAAATGGCGAAATCAAGGTAACATCGGCATCGGCACAGGCTTTGGCTTGGTGCAAGCCAAATAGCAGCGTCACATTACAATGAATACCTTGTTGCTCTAGCGCTTTGGCGGCTTGAATGCCTTCCCAGGTGCCAGCGATTTTGATGAGTACGCGTTTTTTATCAATCCCGGCGGCTTCATAGGCTTTGATAAATTGCTGCGCTTTGACAATTGTGCCATCGGTATCGTAAGACAACCTTGCATCCACTTCGGTCGAAACACGACCATCAATCAGTTTTAAAATTTCGGTACCGATATAAATGGTGAGCTCATCAATCACCGCATCGATATCATTGGGGTGTTTTTTTAATGTCTCAATTAAAATAGGCTGCATTTGTGGTGCTGACAGTGCCTTGGTAATCAAGCTTGGGTTGGTGGTCGCATCGACTGGTTTTAAGCGGGCAATCGCTTGCAAATCCCCAGTATCTGCCACAATGGTTGTCATCATTTTTAGTTGGTTTAAGCTGCTAGTCATGTACTTTCCTAAATGTCAAATTGCTGCATGTCTCTGATAACCTATCACGGACAAAATAGTATAGTTTCATTCAATGTTGTTTAACCTATGTCAAAAGCTATCACAAAAATTGTGACGATCGCTAGTTTTTTTTCTATTTTGCAAGTATTTGTTAAGCACCAAGCAGAAAAATCCAATTTTTTTTAGGGTATGCCAAAAATATTGTGTCTATATCACTATTTGTGATGAAAAAGCGCCGAGCGAAACTCGATTAACAGGCGTGATTTGTGCTAGTATTAGGCAATTTCTGCTATAAAGCCATTTGGTAACTTTGTATATTTCAAGGTATATTTCAAGCTAGGCTGCCTGTGATTTATGACCCTCAATCCTATCGCGCAGGTCAGTGTTGACTGTTGAGTTGTAATTTTATGAATGAACAAACGATGAGCAATGATGAATTAGTTGGACTTCGCCAAAAAATCGATGAAGTGGATGAAAAAATCCAGCGATTAATCAACGAGCGAGCAGGCTATGCGGTGCAAGTAGCCAAAGCCAAAAAGACGCAAGAGGACAATCCGATTTTTTATCGCCCAGAGCGAGAAGCGCAGGTGCTAAAAAAAGTGATGGCGCGTAATGAGGGTCCACTCCCTGCCGATAAAATGGCACGTTTATTCCGCGAAATTATGTCAGTGTGTTTAGACTTAGAAGCCCCACAAAAAATTGCTTATTTGGGCCCTGCAGGCACCTTTACTCACATGGCAGCGCTAAAGCATTTTGGTAAAGCCGCCACGACCGTGCCGCTATCGACCATTGCTGATGTGTTTCGTGAAGTGGAAGCCGGCTCTGCGATGTATGGCGTCGTCCCTGTGGAAAATTCGTCAGAAGGCGTGGTCAATCATACCCTTGATGGTTTTTTATCGTCCGATCTGAAAATCATTGGCGAGGTGGAATTACCGGTGCATCATCAATTTTTGGTGGGTGAGCATACCAAAGTGGGCGCGATTTCAAAAATTTATGCCCACAGCCAAGCGCTCGCCCAATGCCGCCAATGGTTAGATACCCATTATCCCAATGTCGAGCGTGTGGCAGTCTCTAGCAATGGTGAAGCGGCGCGGCGTATCAAAAATGAGTGGCACTCAGCCGCCATTGCAGGGGAAGTGGCAGCAAGCGAATATAATTTGCACAAACTATTTGAAAATATCGAAGATACCCCGTCCAATACCACACGTTTTTTAATCATTGGCCGCGAAGCAGTAGCGCCGTCAGGTCAAGATAAAACCTCGATTTTAGTGGCAGCCAAAGATCAGGCGGGCGCGCTGATTCAAATACTGCAGCCACTCGCAAAACATGGGGTGTCAATGACCAGTATCGAAACCCGCCCAGAGCGTCCAAACAAATGGGCTTATGTGTTCTTTATTGATATGCTTGGTCATATTGACGATGCCAATATGCAAGCCGCCCTCGCTGAGATTCGCCCGCAAGTCAAAGATTTACGGGTATTAGGCGCTTATCCAAAAGCGGTGATTTAACCGTTTTTGGCAATAAAATTTTATCAGTATCAATCATCAACTAAAGGTTTTGATATGACGATCCAATCGGTCAATCACAGTATTGAGCAGTTAAAAGCTTATGAAATGGATAAATCCAATGAAGAGCTGACCCGTGAGTATGGCTTGGGTGACATCGTCAAATTGGCGAGCAATGAAAACCCAACGGGCTGCTCGCCACACGTGACCTTGGCCATCACGTCAAAACTGGGGGAATTATCGCGTTATCCCGATGGCGCAGGGCAGGGGCTTAAACAAGCCTTAGCTGATTTTTTGGGCTGCGAAACAAAACAAATTGTGTTGGGGAATGGCTCTAATGAATTACTCAATAACATTACCGCAAGCTTTGCCGATGGCGATGATGTGATTGTGTATTCTCAATACGCGTTTTCGGATTACGAGTTGGCGTCTTTGGGTATTAGTGAGCGAACCCAACAAGTCGCTGCCAAAAATTTTGCTCATGATTTGCCTGCGATGCTTGAGACGGTCAATCAAACTGCCAATTGTAAAATGGTGATTGTCACCAATCCCAACAACCCCACAGGCACCGTGCTCGCCAAAGATGATCTGATTAAATTCATCAAAAAAGTGCCATCGGAGGTGTTGGTGGTGATTGATGAAGCTTACATCGAATTTGTGCCAACGCTCAGCTGTGTAGATTTGACCCAAGAGTATGACAATGTCATTGTGCTACGTAGCTTTTCCAAAGCTTATGGACTGGCAGCCCTGCGCATTGGTTATGCAGTAAGCAGCGCAAGCATTGCCGAGATTTTAAATTATACGCGTCAGTCGTTTAATACCAGTACATTGGCGCATGCCGCCGCCACAGCAGCGATTAAAGACCAACATTTTATTAACCAATATTTGGCGTTTAACCATGAGCAAAAACAAGCCCTGTATGATGGCTTGGATAGCTTAGGTGTCGTCTATGTCAAATCGGCTACCAATTTTGTGATGGTTAATGTCGGCGATGGCATGGATATCTACCAAACATTGATTGAGCAAGGCGTGGTAGTGCGACCGATGGTTGGGTACGGTCTGCCAGCTTGGATACGCGTGAGTGTGGGTTTGCCTGAAGAAATTAACCGTTTTTTAGATACGTTGGCGCAGGTATTGAGCTAGGCCAATGTTAGAAAAAAAGTTAGAAAAAAATCGTGAAGTATTTTGGCATTTTTTAGCGTTATTTGTGGTCATCGTTTGGGGAACAACATTAGCAAGCACCAAGGTGCTGCTGGCGGATATGTCACCCATTCAGATTTTGCTGTATCGGTCGTTATTTGCCTATGTGTTATTGTTTGCCATGTCACCTAGACTGCAAACCTTTAGTAGTGCAAAAAACGAAGTGTTGTATTTCTTGTCGGGGCTGTGCGGTATCACCTTGTATTTTTTGCTAGAAAATACCGCATTACTATATACCTATAGCAGTAACGCGGCGCTGTTAGTCACAGCATCACCTTTGTTTACGGTGCTGATTGCCAGTTTTATCATTAAAACGCATGCCTTTAGCAAGTTGCTATTGATAGCCTGTTTGATGGCGTTGGTTGGCGTAGCGTTGGTACTGGCGAATCAGCCGATGAGTTTAACCAATGGCATGCTAGGTAATATTTTGGCGCTATTAAGTGGGTTGGCATGGTCATTTTTTGGGTTTGCTAACAGTGCCATCAAAGATGAACTGAACCCGATGGTACGCATGCGTAAAGTGTTTTTGTATGGCATAATCACCGCGTCGCTGTATATGCTTGTGACAGGTGAAGCCTTTATCAATCTTCATGCGTTTACACCCATTAATCTGGCAAATTTGCTGTTTTTAGGGGGTATCGCTTCAGCCTTGTGTTTTGTGTTATGGACCAATGCCAATAAGCATTTGGGGGTGGTAAAAACCTCGCTGTATATTTATTTTATTCCGTTCATTGCGGTATTGTTGGGTGTGGTTTTATTGGGTGAAACAATAACCATCAGTACTATTTTGGGTGGGATTTTGATTGCGTTGGCAGTCTTTTTAGCAAACTATAAAAAATCGGTAAGTTAAATGTTTGAAAAAGTGTGTTTTATTGGGCTAGGGCTCATCGGCGCGAGTTTGGCACAAGCCATACGTGATAAAAAATTGGCCAAATCAATTGTGGCGGTTAGCCGTTCACAATCAACCATTGACAAAGGTATCAACTACGGACTGCTTGATGCAGGATTTGATGATGCTGCTCTTGCGGTGCAAGGGGCAGACTTGGTGGTGATAGCCACGCCGGTACAGGCGGTCAAAAAAATTTTTGAACAAATCAAACCCTTTATTACCGATAAAACCATTATCATGGATGTGGGCAGTACCAAAGGCAATATCATTGCAGACGCCAGCGCGGTATTTGGTGAGGATATGCCCAAAGGTTTTGTGCCTGCCCATCCGATTGCAGGGGCAGAAAAATCAGGGATTGATGCGCGTAATGCCAAACTATTTGATAACCATAAAATCATCCTAACGCCGCTAGATACCACCAGCAAACAAGCGGTTAAAAAAGTGATTGCGTTATGGGTGCAGACTGGCGCAGAAGTGGTGACCATGCCAGCGGATTATCATGATAAGGTGCTCGCGCGTACCAGTCATTTACCCCACTTGCTAGCCTACAATCTAGTTGCGCAATTAGCCAAGCACAACGACAATATGGATATTTTTCGTTTCGCGGCGGGTGGCTTTCGGGATTTTACCCGTATCGCCGCCAGCGACCCAACCATGTGGCATGATATTTTTTATGCCAATAAAACCGCGCTCCTCGATGCCATTGATGAATTTAGTGAGCAATTAAGCCAGTTGAAAGCAATTATCGAAACCAATGATTCTGAGCAGATGCTGGGTATATTGACCCAAGCCCAAGCCGCCCGACAACATTTTGGACATATGTTAAATAAAACGCCTTATTTGGAAAAACAAGCCATGAAGCAAACTTACGTTATCGCCCCAGCCCAACAATTTGAAGGCAGTCACACCGTCGCAGGTGATAAGTCTATTTCCCACCGTTCGATTATGTTTGGTTCGTTAGCCAAAGGTACCACCACGGTGACAGGGTTTTTGGAAGGTGAAGACGCACTCGCTACTTTGCAAGCCTTTCGCGATATGGGCGTAGTGATTGAAGGTCCTAACCAGGGCAGGGTAGTGATTCATGGGGTTGGATTACATGGGTTAAAACCCTCGCATGATCCGCTATACATGGGTAATTCAGGCACCAGTATGCGCTTGTTATCAGGTATTTTATCGGCACAAAAATTTGATTCAGTGATGACGGGCGATCCGAGTTTATCCAAACGTCCCATGGAACGGGTCGCTAAGCCTCTGCGTGAGATGGGTGCCAAAATCCAAACCACAGGCGAAAAAGGCACACCGCCGATTAGCATCACCGGTAATCAAACTTTAACAGGTATCCGCTATGAAATGCCGATGGCATCAGCGCAGGTGAAATCGTGTTTGCTGCTAGCAGGGCTATGGGCACAAGGCACTACCACGGTGATTGAGCCAGAAGTGACGCGCGATCACACGGAGCGCATGCTGACGGCATTTGGTTATCCTGTAACAGTGACAAAAGTGCACAATGGCAATCAAATTAGTGTGACAGGGGGCGGCGAATTAACGGCGTGTGATATTGCAGTGCCTGCTGATATTTCATCTGCGGCATTTTTTATGGTGGCAGGCGCCATCGCCCAACAAGGCAATGTGACCATCAACAAAGTGGGCATCAATCCCACGCGCACCGGCGTGATTGATATCTTAAAGCTGATGGGTGCTGATTTGACATTGACCAATGAAACCACCGTTGGCGGTGAGCCAGTTGCCGATATCGTGGTGAAATCTTCAAAGTTGCAAGGTATTGAGATTCCTGAGCACTTGGTGCCACTCGCCATTGATGAATTCCCTGTGCTGTTTGTGGCAGCAAGTTGTGCCACGGGTAAAACCGTGCTACATGGCGCAGCTGAGTTACGCGTTAAAGAATCTGACCGTATTCAAGTCATGGCAGATGGGCTAAAAACCTTAGGAATTGCCTGTACCGTACTCGATGATGGCATTGAAATTGAAGGTCGCGGTGATGTGGCACAGGTGTTTGGCGGTGGTGAGATTGAATGTCACCATGACCATCGCATTGCCATGAGTTTTACTGTGGCAAGTTTGCGCGCAAGCGATACGATTACCATTCATGGTACTGAGACGGTCAATACCAGCTTCCCTAACTTTGCTGAACTGGTCAATAGTGCAGGGTTGCAAGTTAAAGTGGTGACTGACTAAACCATAGGTGAGCTAAACTTGTATCACTGTCGCAAGTCTTTACATGGATGACATGAAAACTAAGATAGACTATGACTTTCTTAGTTTTTACTTTTTTATAAAAAATAACATTTATCGTTGTGTTAATGAAAAATCAAATCCCCGAACATCAAATCCTTAAGAGTCAAATCCCCCAAAGTCAAACCATTGATATCATCAATAGTGACATTCCGACCCGTGCCGTTGATATTACTGACCATGAAAAACCAACCATAGTGACCACGCCCAAAGGGGTATTGACCGCACTGGCTGCTTTTTTGATTTGGGGGTTTTTCCCCCTGTATTTTAAGCTACTCAAAGATTATGATGCGATTGAAATCATTGGGCATCGAATTATTTGGACGTTTGTCACGATTTTACTGATCATGACAGTGACCAAAAACTGGCACTGGTTAAAAGTGATTCAAGCCAACCCAAAATGGCTACTTTATACTGCCGTTTCAGGGGCGATTATCTCAGTCAATTGGCTGGTGTACGTGTGGGCGGTCAATCATGATCAGATTTTGGAAGCCAGTTTGGGCTATTATATTGGTCCGTTGATGGGTATTTTACTATCGCTAGTGGTCATCAAAGAAAAACTGCGTCCTTTGCAATGGATGGCAGTGATTTTGGCAGCGATAGGCGTGGCGATTCAGTTGGTCGTGCTGGGTAAATTGCCGTGGGTATCGTTATTGTTGGCGAGTAGCTTTTCTGTATATGGTTTGATGCATCGCCATACCCCGCTTGACGCGCTGTCTGCGATGTTTATCGAAACGGCGCTATTAGTGCCGGTCTTTATTGGCTGGTTTGCTATGCATGATGTTGCTAGTAGTCAATTAGATTTTTGGCTGTCGCCATCAATTTTTTTATTGATGATTGCAGGGCCTGTGACCTTGATACCACTATTGATGTTTAATAAAGCTACCAAAATGGTTAATTTTAGTTTATTGAGCTTTTTAAATTATTTGACCCCATCCATGATTTTTTTATTAGCGATATTCTTGTATCATGAGCCTTTTAACATTTATAAATTGATTACCTTTGCCTTTATTTGGACAGGGTTGGTATTTTTTAGTTATGATTTAATCAAACAACGAAATACCTAACGAGAGTAAAAATGACTACACCAGAAACCACCCAACAAACTAAGCTTGAAACGCCCCACAGCACCACGCAAGCCCCCGCACAAAAAACCATGCATGAATCACTATATTCAGCGGCGGATGCGTTACATGCGATTGCAAACGAAAAGTCCAACAGTCAGCCAATAAAGCTGACGGGCAATTCAACAGATACGGTGTTTGTGAAGGGTCTCAAAGTCGATGCCGTGATTGGCGTGTATGAGTGGGAGCAGCAAATAACCCAACCATTGATTTTTGATATTGAAATGGTGGGCTGTCAATACCAAGCGTCGCAGACTGATAATATTCAAGATGCCATCAATTATAAAAGTGTCAGTGAGCGCGTGGCTGAAGTGAGCATTGCCAACAAAGTCGCGCTGTTAGAGCGGTTAGCGCAATTGGTCGCTGAGATGATTTTGGCAGAATTTGCCCCAGAAAAAGTCACAGTGACGATTCACAAACCAACCGCCATCAAACAAGCCGATAGTGTCGGGGTTAAAATTACCCGTTTTCAGCAAAATTAATTAGCCTAAGCAAAAATATGTTTATTTGAGCATTTGAGTATGAGTGTACCACCGCGTGATGTGATAGTCATCGAAGCCTGTGTTTTGTCGTTAGCCAGTAATGTCAAACAACCTTATTATTTACAAAAAGCCAAAGACTGGCTGCAAAACTTTGGCACTTTGACCCTCAGCGCGATTCATAGTAGTGAAGATACTTGTAGTGATAACAATTTAAACAAGCAAACATCCAATACACCAGTTTATTTTAACCAAGTGGCTTATTTAGCATTTGCGCAGCCAATAGATTATTGGCAGTGGTTACAACTCACCAAGAAGTTTGAACAGCAACAAGACAGACTTCTGTACCAAAAACCCGCTGTTACATTAGACATTGATATCATTGCGGTAAAATGCCTGCATCAAATTGACAATATCGACAATAATCTCGATGAAAAAGGCAATCGATTCGTGCTATTTGCTCAATCAGCAAACCAGTGGTTAGGCATCCGCCGGCGTTTTCCACTAGCTTGTTATGACCAAGTAGGGATAGTAGATTTATCAAAAAATATCGATTTGTCCTTTATCCGAAGTTTTTAATCCTCATCGCTGTCACTATCACTATTAATATCACTGTCACTATC
The DNA here is from genome assembly GCF_031986685.1 of Moraxella sp. CTOTU47915. Taxonomy (NCBI): domain Bacteria; kingdom Pseudomonadati; phylum Pseudomonadota; class Gammaproteobacteria; order Moraxellales; family Moraxellaceae; genus Moraxella; species Moraxella sp. CTOTU47915. The sequence goes on along the minus strand of NZ_DAMAAE010000002.1, from coordinate 128,172 downwards.
AATGCCCAATTTTTTCATACGGTAGCGCAGTGAGCGAAACGTTGTATTTAACAGTTTAGCAGCTTGGGTGCGATTCCAACCACTGCAGTTGAGCGCCGCGATAATGACTTTTCGTTCTTGATTCATCAAATATTCTTCCAGCCCTTCGGCAGGCAGTTGACCTTCTTCAGCAGAGGGCTGGGCTAAATTAGGTGCATTGATATTCCCTATCGGCGCATCTAAAGTTAACGATTCATGGGTTAACGCATCATGGGTGGATTGGGTTGGTGTGGGCGTGGGCGTAAGTTGAATATTGGGTTTGACTTTGTAACCACTTGCAAACAAGTTGCTGCCATAGGAAGTATTGATGGGGCTGTTGGAAGCGGATTTAGGCTCGGCTAAGGGCTCAACTTTTGGCGCGCTAGGTTGACTCGGTATTGATAAGACGGGGTGATTGGAGTTTTCTGTGATTTCATGAGTTTTTTGGGTTTCATGGATTCTAGGAGTGTCAGCCGGTACGTTGGCGGCTGATAATGGCAAATTCAAATGTTGGGCTTCAATCACATTATCATCAGCTAGGGTAATCGCCCGCTCTAAGATATTTCTTAATTCACGCACGTTGCCTGCAAAGTGATGGTTTGTCAATTGAACCGCGGCTTCATTCGATAATGTCAGTGGCTGCGCTAGTCCCCAATCGTCTGCAATCAAAGAGATAAAATGATTGGCTAACAGTAAAATATCATCACGCCGTTCATTGAGACTGGGTAATTTTACTTCAATCACGTTGATGCGATAATATAAATCTTGTCTAAATTCACCCGTTTCGACAAGCTTAGCCAAATTTTTATGGGTAGCGGATAAAAGGCGCACATCCACGGCAATCTCTTGGGTGCTTCCAATGGAGCGGATTTTCTTTTCTTGTATCGCGCGTAATAATTTGACTTGCATGGAAATCGGCAAATCCGCTACTTCATCCAAAAATAGCGTGCCGCCATTTGCTTGTTGGAATAACCCTTCTTTGTCTGCGGTAGCGCCAGTAAAGCTGCCTTTTTTGTGCCCAAAGAACTCGCTTTCCATCAACTCTGATGGGATGGCGCCGCAGTTAACAGGCACAAAATTGGCAGAGCAGCGTGGGCTTAAATCATGAATGAGCTTGGCAACGACTTCTTTACCAGTGCCTGATTCTCCCCACAAAAATACGGGCGCTTGGCTACGCGCCAATTTTTGGATGGTGGTTTTGAGCTGGGCAATGGCGTTAGATTGTCCGATTAAGCGATTGCTAAAAGGATCATAGACTTCTTTACAATTGAGTGGATTGGCATTTTCCGCCACCTTCAAGGCATTTTCGACTAACTGGCGCAGCCGTGATAGCTCAAGCGGCTTGTTGACAAAATCAAAGGCACCTAGTTTTAACGCTTCAATCGCCAAATCCATGCTACCGTGGGCGGTAATCACTGCCACGGGGGTTTTGGCATAATTTTTACTGATAAATTTAACGATATCAAGTCCTGTGCCATCTGGGAGTTTGAGATCGGTTAAGCAAAAGTCAAAACTATACGCTCGAAGATGGCTGATGCCGGTGGCATAGTCATAAGCGACTTTGGTTTCAATGCCCATTTTTTTGAGTGTCATCTGCATCAAGCGACACAAATCTACTTCATCATCAATAATCAGCGCTAATGCCATACAGATGCAAAACCTTTAACACAAAGTAATTAGAGGAATTATAACACTTCGCTTGTTTTATCGTCAGTAAGCTATGGCAAACAAGCTAGTGCATACGTTATGGCGGGCTAAATTATAATAGCCCAGCTATTTGCTACCTCAGTCACTTACTAACTCAGTTACTTGCTAGTTTCTGACTCACAAGCACCTTTGGTTATACTCATAGTCTTGTCCATAGCATTGACGCCATTATTTGCCATACAAGCGTTGCCATAGGTTTGATAGCGGACGATGCCATTATTGATAGTTTTGACGCAGACAGGATCATATTGCATGGTGCACATCATCTCAGGTTTCTTGATGGGCTGAGGCATAGGTTGGGGGTTTTGCTGATCTGAGCTAACAGCTTGGCAGCCAAATAAACTTAATGAGAAGCATAATGGGGTAAAAAACTTGAACATAGCATTCCTTATTTTGTTCCGTAAGTGATACAAGAGATGATATAAGCATCATTGAGTATACCAAAACTCAGTGAAATCATCCGCAATAATAACCCGCTTGCCAAATTATTATTGCTATTATCTGTTACCAAATCTTTAAAACGTAAACGGGCAGCCAGCCGTTGGACCCGTAATAAAGCACGCCCCAAATCCGCCTATCAACAAGTATAAGGCCGAGGCTTAAAGCAGAATTGTCCAATTCGCCAGACACGATATAAGGGATAAAGGATAAAAGACAAAAGCTAAAGGCTAATGGTTAAAGGCTAGGGGTTAAAAGAAAGCTTTGAAGTCATTGCCATAGCCCAGTCAAAAGTTGTTGTAAAATTTGTTAGCGCATTTTATTTTATAGTTAAATTGATAAACATTCACTATAACGATGTAACACTCGTTTGATCAAGAGGTAATCATGTTAACACTCACTTTTTTGGGCACATCAGCAGGGATACCCACCAAACACCGCAACGTCACCGCGCTTGCCGTATCACTTATCAACCCTTATAGCAAAGCAAAAAATGTCCCTTGGGTATTAGTGGACTGTGGGGAAGCCACCCAGCATCAATTACTCAAAACCCCGTTGTCCGTGATGCAGCTAGAATTGATTTGCATCACCCATGTGCATGGCGACCACTGTTATGGTTTGCCAGGGTTACTGGCAAGTATGGCGATGAGTGGACGCAAGCACCCACTAACCGTCATCGCCCCACAAGCCATTGCCGATTATCTTGCCGCCGTGCAAGCCACGACAGCACTGATGATAAGTTTTGATATTAATTTTATCGCCATTGAAAATAGAGTGCAGGGGGATAGTTACCCACCCATCATGCTGGATTTGACAGACGACCATCAGCTACAAGTTGACGTGATTGCGCTATCACACCGTATCCCTAGCCATGCCTTTAAATTCACCCAGCGACTGTCCAAAAAAACCTTATTGACCCAAAAACTCACCGAGCTTAACGTGCTAGATAAACGGCTATGGGGCAAACTTAAATACGGTATTGACGTCAATCTAGATGATAACACCTTGCTAAAATCCGCGGATTTTGTCACCACCATGCTGCATAAAACCGTGCTGATAATCGCAGGCGACAATGACTCACCTGAGCTATTAGCCGATGCCATATCAGATACCGATGTGCTAGTACACGAGGCGACTTATACCCAAGCAATCGCTGATAAACGAAAAGTAGCCCCTAACTATTTTGACCCCATGCATTCAACTGCCAAGCAAGTTGCCGAGTTTGCGCAGCGATCACAGTTAAAAAACCTGATTTTGACCCATTTTAGCGCGCGTTTTCAACCTTTTGATACACCTAGTAGCAAAACTTTAAATATGTCAGATATTCGGGCAGAAGTGGCTACCAGTTATCAAGCTAATTTTTGGCTTGCCCAAGATTTTGATGAATTTGAAATCGACAACGGCAACGTTAAAAAACGCAATACGCAAATAAACTAACCCTCATAAAGCTATCTTGTTAAAAGAAAATTTTGTAAAAATTTTTATTGATAACTTTTTTTTATAAGCATCAGTCAAATTTACTTGTTATTCCGCCTAGAATTGTTTTGCATAATTAATTATATTTATGGTAATTTAATTATCATTTTTTTAATTTATAACTGTCTAAGCTAATCGTCAGTTATGGATTGAAAATCCCACCGAACCGCTTGAGGAGAGTGTATGCAAATTGGTGTACCAAAAGAAACTGCATTATATGAAAATCGGATTGCGATTACCCCCGATACCATTAAAAAGTTCATCAAGTTGGGTCACAGTATTGTGGTCGAACGCGATGCCGGTAAAGGTTCGTTTATTACCAATGAGGCGTTGGAACAAGCAGGGGCGCAAATTGTTGATGATGCGATCTCAACAAGTGATGTGGTGCTGACGGTCAATAGCTTGCCGATCGAACAAATCAACCAGCTAAAACAAGAAGCGATTGTCATCGGTATGATGAATCCGTATCGCAATGCCAATTTGCAGGACTATGCCAATCGCCACGCCAAAGTATATGCCATGGAGCTATTGCCCCGAACTTTGTCGCGGGCGCAGAATATGGACGTGTTGTCATCCCAAGCCAACTTGGCAGGTTATAAAGCGGTGATTTTGGCTGCCAACCAGTTTGGTCGTCCTTTCCCCATGTTTATGACATCGGCAGGTACGGTGAAACCTGCGCGTATTGTCATCCTAGGCGTGGGCGTCGCGGGTCTGCAAGCGATTGCCACCGCCCGTCGTTTGGGTGCTGTTGTAGAAGCCAGTGACTTACGTCCCACCGTGCGTGATCAAGTGGAGTCAGTCGGTGGTAAATGGCTCGATGTCCCCATGAGCGATGAGGAAAAAGCCAAAGCCAAAGACACAGGCGGCTATGCCTGGACACCGTCTGAGCAATATATCAAAGACCAAGCCGCGGTTGTCGATAAAGCAGTCAGCCAAGCAGATATCGTGATTACCACGGCTCAAATTCCTGGTCGCAATGCGCCGCGTTTAATACACCAAGCTACCATCGATAAAATGAAATCTGGCTCAATTCTACTCGATATGGCAGTGGAAACAGGCGGTAACGTAGAAGGCTCAGTGGTCGGACAAAATATCATCACCCCGAACGGTGTCACCATCATGGGTGTGCCCAATATTCCATCGACCTTGGCGGCGCAGTCATCGGCATTGTATGCCAATAATTTGTATAACTTTTTTGCGACCTTGATGGATGACAATAAAGTGTTTGCGCTCAATCCAGAAGATGAAATCCAAAAAGCCTTGCTGGTTACTAGCCAAGGTCAAGTATTGTTAGCCAGTCGCTAACCTAATTTTCATTTAATTTTACCTATCGAGGTTAGGAGGTTTTATGTTATTGACCCTATTAGCGTCTGCGACATCTGCCACCCCATTTGTGGCAATCTTTAGTATCTTTGTTTTGGCTATTTTTGTGGGTTATTACGTGGTTTGGGGGGTAACACCTGCACTGCATACCCCACTGATGGCGGTGACCAATGCCTTATCCAGTATCGTTATCGTCGGTGCCATGCTGCAGACCGTCAGCATCGGTGGCAATATGTTTACCCCAACCAGCTTATTGGGGGCGTTTGCGGTGTTTTTAGCTAGCATCAATATTTTTGGTGGTTTTTCGGTGACGGAACGTATGCTAGCGATGTTTAAATCAAAAGATAAAAAAGCCAAAGCTGAGCCAAACAAAGAAGGAAATGCTTGATGAATGAGAATTTGAATTGGGTCGCCCAACATGCTGATTGGTTTTATTTGATTGGTGCGGTGCTATTTATTTTAACCCTACGGGGTTTATCAAGCCCAAAAACCGCCATCCGTGGTAACCGATTCGGTATGATAGGTATGGCGATTGCCATTATCACCACCTTTTTCTTGGCACCCAGTCCGGTGTTTGTATTAATTGTTGGCGCGATGGTGCTAGGCGCGGTGGTCGGCACTTGGAAAGCACGTACCGTTGCCATGACGCAAATGCCAGAAACCGTGGCTTTGATGCACTCTTTAGTGGGTTTATCGGCAGTTGCCATTGCACTAGCGAGCGTGTTGCATACCGGCGTCGAGCATAGCACCATCGCGCGGTTTGAATTGTTTGTGGGCTGTTTTATTGGTGCAATTACCTTCTCAGCGTCAATGTTTGCTTTTGGTAAATTGGCGGCAAAAAGCTGGGCAAAGACGCTTAAAGGCAGTTGGGTAAAACCTGTCCAAGCGCTATTGTTCATCGCGATGTTAGCGTTTGGTATTATGTATTTTACCACCCAATCCATGCCAGCGTTTTATGCCATGACCATCCTTGCTATTATTTTTGGCTGGATGTGGATTGCGCCGATTGGTGGCGGTGATATGCCTGTGGTGGTATCGCTACTCAACTCATTCTCTGGGTGGGCGGCAGCCGGTATCGGTTTTACCCTAGGTAACTCAATGCTGATTATCGCAGGGTCATTGGTCGGTTCATCTGGGGCGATTTTGTCCTACATTATGTGTAGAGCCATGAACCGTTCACTGCTCAACGTATTGTTTGGCGGTATGTCAAGCAGCTCAGCCGCTGCGACAGAAGAAGATACCGGACCCAAAACTTACCGTACAGGCTCACCTGAAGATGCTGCCTTTATGATGGAAAACTCTAGCAGTGTCGTCATTGTGCCAGGCTATGGTATGGCGCAAGGCCGTGCCCAAAATGCGGTAAAAGAGCTTTATGAAATGCTCAAAGAAGAAGGCGTGGACGTGCGTTTTGCCATTCACCCCGTGGCAGGTCGTATGCCAGGTCATATGAACGTACTATTGGCTGAAGCAGATGTGCCGTATGAAGATATCTTAGAAATGGATGAAATCAATTCCGACTTTGCAGGTACAGATGTTGTGCTGATTATCGGTGCCAATGACGTGGTCAACCCAGCGGCAAAAGACGATCCAAACTCACCGATCTTTGGTATGCCAATTCTTGAAGCAAACAAAGCGCAAACCGTGATGGTCATCAAACGCTCAATGAGTGCCGGCTACGCAGGTCTTGATAATAGCTTGTTCTACATGGACAAAACCATGATGATCTTTGGCGATGCCAAAAAAGTAGTAGAAGACATGATTCGCCATATCAATGGTACAGGTCACTAAGTTTTTGTAACTTCAATCAACCCTGACTAACCAGTTTAGTCAGGGTTTTTTATTTGCTATAATCAGGCGGATATCACAAGGAAAATTCATGAATTTATTACTTCGTTACCTTATCTTATGTTTGATGCTAAAATCCGATAAAGCAAAGTCATCCAAACCAAGCTATAGCGATGCGATCATCCGCTACTATCGGATTTTGCCACATGATATGGGGTTTCGTCACCATGTGCCTAATTATCGCTACTTAAGCTTTATTGAGCTCAATATCCAGCAGTGGCTGATGCAGCAACGTCCAACGGACAAGCTAGGTTGGGTGATTGCATCGCAACAATTAACTTATATCAAAGAAAGCTTTTTGTTTGATAAATTGGCGCTTCGCAGTCAATTATTGGCTTGGGATAAAAAATACCTGTATTTTCGCCACGAGTTTTGGGTGAAAAATGACTTAAATGTGGTGGCACTGACCAAAATTGTATTGATGTTGGATGGGCAAGTGCAACCGACCAGCGTCATTGTACAGCAAGATGAACAAGCTCATCCTGTCATCAAAACTTGGCAAGACAATCTTAACGAAATCAAAAAACTCACCCCCATCAAATAACTGGAGAAAAAATATGTCCCTCAAATGGAACGACACGTTAGAAATTGCCATTCAACTTTCTGAAAAATACCCTGATGAAGACGTGCAATATATTCGTTTTACCGATTTGCATCGGTATGTGACGCAGTTGGAAGAATTTGGCGATGACCCAACCAAATCGACCGAAAAACAACTAGAAGCGATTCAAATGGCTTGGCTAGACGAACTAGATTAAGCTGAATGCTAGATTCTTCTTCATACTAGATTGTTAATGAGCAGTAGCTAAATTAATTTACCCATGAAAAATTACCCGCACTTGCTTAATGCGTCAGCCAAAAATAACATTTTTTGATGTCATTGACTTGGGTAAATAATCATTTGCCAACCTCACGAAGATTGCCAACCCCAGCAAAATTAGCCGTATCACTGGGCTGTTAGCATGCCATATGTAGGTTAACAGTATTTAGTTTAACAGTAAGTTTTGTAATATTTGCTCATAAATTGCGGCAAGTTTGCCCAAATCTTCGACTGCTACACATTCATCAATTTGGTGGATGGTGGCATTACGCACGCCAAGCTCAACCACTTCAGGCGACCTATTGTCAACATTCAACGTTGCAATAAAACGACCATCTGAGGTGCCACCTGTGGTTGAAAGCTCTGTATCTGTCCCCGTCACGGCTTTAATCGCGGATTGACAAGCGCCGACGAGTTTGCCTTGCGGCGTCAAAAATGGGTTGCCCGATAGTTTCCAATTGATGTGATAACTGGCTGCACCGTCTTGAAAATACTTGTCAAAAATCGCATGGGTGGTCGCTTTAAGTTTCTCATCGTTGGTCTCAGTTGAAAAACGAAAATTAAACTCGGCGCTTAAAGTTGCAGGAATCACATTGTTAGCCCCAGTGCCTGCATTAAGGTTGGAGATTTGCAGGGTGGTGGCAGGAAAATACGCATTGCCATTGTCCCAAGTTTGGCTACAAAGCTCGGACAGTGCTGGCAAAGCATAATGAATAGGATTAACTGCCAAATGCGGGTAGGCAACATGGCCTTGTTTGCCGGTGACTGTCAAAATGGCGCCAAGCGAGCCACGGCGACCATTTTTGATGATATCGCCCAAGGTGTGAGTACTAGAGGGTTCGCCAATCAAGCAATAGGTTATGGGTTGGTTGCGCGATTGCAATGTTTCCACCACTTTGATTGTACCGTTAACCGAAGGACCTTCTTCATCAGCGGTGATTAAAAAGGCAATTGAGCCGTGATGATTGGGGTGCTTGGCGATAAAATTTTCAACAGCGACAGTAAATGCTGCAATCGCTGTTTTCATGTCTGCAGCACCACGCCCATACAGTATGCCATCTTTGATAGTAGGCTCAAATGGCGGATAAGTCCATTGGCTGACATCGCCCGTGGGCACGACATCGGTATGGCCTGCAAAACATAATACGGGCGCCTGTGCCTGCCCACGACCTTGACGGATTGCCCATAAATTTTTGACTTCTGCTTCGCGTCCTGTCGCGCCTTTTTCACCAAAGTATAAAAACTCACAATCAAAGCCGAGGTGGTTAAGCCGCTCAGCCAGTATATTTTGACAGTCAAGGTCAGTTGGCGTCACTGATGGCTCGCGCATCAGCTGTAAACTCAGTGCTAAAGTTTGCGCTTGAAGGTGGTCTAAATCAGTGGCGTTACTGGCATAATCAGTCATTATCGTTTCCTCAAAATCTCTCAAAAAGCTCGCTTATTTGCGCTGCATATTAGCATAAATTAGCGCCTTAGCGGGTCGCATTGTTCGCAATCGCTCAGGATTTTGGCTACAATACGCTTTTTTTCTCACTGCGCTTTTTTTCTCACTGTGCTTTTTTGTGTTTTTTGCGAATGTTACTGGGGACTTGTGGTATCGATGAATATCTCTACTTTTTTAATGGGCATGAGCGTGTGCTTTTCGTTAATTTTGGCGATTGGGGCACAGAATGCGTTTGTGCTTAAACAAGGGCTAAAACAACAATTTGTGTTTATCGTGTGTCTGATTTGCGCGTTATCCGATGCGGTGTTGATTACGGGTGGCGTGTTTGGTTTTGGCAAGCTGATTTCGCAATTTCCGCTGATTATCACCATCGCAAAATACGCAGGGGCGTTGTTTTTAATTGTGTATGGTACCCGAAGTTTTATTGCGGCTTATCAATCAAACCAATCGCTCGTGGCGCAGGGTGAAGACGTTGGTAATTTAAAACAAGTGATTGCCATGTGCTTGGCATTTACTTGGCTCAATCCCCATGTGTATTTAGATACGGTGATTTTGCTTGGGACGATTGCATCACAGGTTACCGATAAACTGGCGTTTGCGTTGGGTGCAATTTTATCTTCGTTTATTTTCTTTTTTAGTTTGGGTTATGGTGCGCGTATGCTGCAGCCGCTATTTGCCAAACCACTGTCTTGGAAAATTCTTGATATCCTCATCGGCGTTGTGATGTGGGGGATTGCGGCAAGTTTATTACTGGCTAATTAGCCCATCTTTTCTCATCCAAGTGGCAATAGAGAAGCGTTCACGATGGGTGATTGCGACTTGATGGACTAAGTTACTGTTAAAAACCACCAATCTGTTACCTTGGGGCTGTAATTGTTGCTGTGTGTCATGGTGATCGATGACGACAATTTCACCGCCATCGGGCGCCCCCCAACCGTCATTGAGATAAAAAACCGCCGATAACACACGTTCATCACGCCCTTGCGGGTTGTCTGAATGCCACTGATAACCAAACCCTGCAGGGTAGCGGGCATAATGAGCCTCACTACGGCGAATGCCGGTATATAAGGTTTGATTAAAAAATTGCGCCAGCTCATTAATCGCTTGTAGATACTGCATACCAATCGGGCAGTGCTCATCAATCCAGCGGGTGCTATCCCCGCGAATGCTAGTGATTCGCTCACCCTGCGTCAAATTGGCGGCATGGTAATCAATCAAGCCACTCTCTTTTTGTAACGCCTGAAAAAATTTGACGTCAAAACAGTCATCTAGCACGATAAAACCGTCATTAACCAGACCGTCAAGCTGTGCGTCATTTATTTTTTCAAACCAGTTGGGCAGGATAAAATTCAACTCTGGCATGTGCGCTGTGTTTCCTCCAGCATTGTTTAACATTTAACTGGGCAATTTTTAGCAAAAACTTCTAGCAAAAACTTCGCCAATTTTTGATAGCTATGCTACCATACCTGCTAATTTGTTTACGAAAAATTTATTATGAATTATCAACACAGCTACCACGCGGGCAACTTCGCTGATGTGGTAAAACACGTTTTATTACTCCAATTACTTGAGATGATGAGCGCCAAGCCAAAACCTTACTATATTTTGGATGCGTATGGTGGTCGCGGTTTGTATTCACTTGCCAGTGATGAAGCCAAAAAAACGGGTGAAGCCATCCATGGCATTACCAAACTACTGGCGCAAGATAATAGTCAAGCGCCACAGGCGGTGCAAACCTATCTACAAGATATTGGCTATGCCAAAAAATTCTACGATAAGCATGTGTATCCAGGTTCACCTTGGTTTATTGCCCATCACATCGAAAAACAACAAGACGCTCACCCAGAGATTAACAATCGCGCCGAAGCGTTTGAATGGAAAGCAAGCGAGTTTGATGCGCTCAACTACCAACTGCACCAATTGCCCATTGGCGTGCAACATCGCAATGCCTATGAAGGGATTTTGGCGGTGCTACCACCGCAAGAAAAACGCGGGTTAATTTTAATCGACCCCCCCTTTGAACAGGAACACCGTGATTTTAGCGCATTGGTAGATTTATTGGTCAAAGCGCATAAAAAATGGTCAACCGGGGTATTGGCACTTTGGTATCCCATCAAAAACAACGATGCGGTTGAGCTGTTTTATAAAAAAATGAAACGCACCGAAATCCGCCGTCAGTTGGTACTTGAGCTGAATATTTTCCCACCCGATTTGCCGATGGGTTTAAATGGGACGGGTATGTTGGTGATTAACCCACCTTGGCAATTTGATGCTAAAGCCGAAGAAATTTTGCAATATCTACAGCCAATTTTGCAGCATCCTGAAAGCCCACAAATGAGTGTGGAGCAGCGCACCAAAGTACAATGGTTGGTTGGCGAATAATGTCACACTTGGCGGGTTAACTGGTCACAAAACCCGCCAAATTTCGCAATTTGTTACCATGCTCGATGCACCTAGCAACAGACGATTTATTACAGACGACCTGCGAGAGACAACCTGCAAGGATAATCAATGAATAACGATAATAACCAACCAACCCTTATCAAGACGCCCATCGACGCATTACAACAGCCGCAACAGCACACTAAGGATATTAATCCGATTCAGCTTGAGCATCAGCGTAACCGTGAATTGGCAGAAACTGATGACTATGATGGGCTGACCTTTGAAGTCATTGAAAATGCGCGTGTCGCTGACAAAACGATTGCGCAAAAAGGCGTTTATTTAATTCCCAATTCATTTACGCTCTTGTCGCTGCTTGCGGCATTTTATTCCATTACCCAAAGCGCATTGGGGGAAGGGCATTATATGCGTGCCTGTGTGGCGATTTTTATCTCGGCATTGCTAGATGGGTTAGATGGCCGGGCGGCAAGGTTGTTCAATGCACAAAGTCCCTTTGGCGAGCAGCTAGACTCGCTAGCCGACTGCATCGCGTTTGGGCTTGCGCCTGCGTTATTGATTTATCATTATGCGTTAGAGCCGTTGGGGCGTATTGGTATCGCTTGCGCCTTTGTGTATGCTGCCTGTGCGGCGCTGAGACTGGCGCGTTTTAATGTACAAATTGGTGTCGTTGATAAAAAATACTTTGTCGGGGTAGCAAGTCCGTTAGCCGCTATTTTAGTCACGACGTTTGTGATGGTGCATATGGATTGGCAAGTTGAATTGCCGGCGACCAGTCCCGCTTTTCAAATCTTGGCAGCCGTTTGGGTGGTGATTGCCGGCTTCTTGATGGTGAGTAATTTAAAATACTATAGCTTTAAAGAGTTTGATAAAAAGCGTGTCCCGTTTGTGGTATTGATTTTGATTGTGTTTGCGCTCGGTATCGTGCTGTATAATATTCCTGCAGGATTGCTGGCGATTAGCGTGATTTACGCCTTATCGGGCCCAGTAACTGCGGTTTGGAGCAAGTTTAAACGCAAACCTGTTTAGCGCTACTCTAGTTTTTTTGTTTCAGTAGCAATTTTTTTTAGAAACGGATGTTCAAATAGTATAAAAACTGGCATGATGAGTGTATCGCTTTCATGCCCGTTTTTTTTGGGTAACATGATGCGTTGTTCAAGGATATGAACCATTAATTTCCTCATAAGGAGTATGAGATGCACCGTCAGTCTGATTTAATCCACCCTGCTTTTAACCTAACCAAAATTTTTATCTCCGTGTGTTTGGCATCAACCTTAGCCGCTTGTGGTAGCGATAATGATTCCACTACAACGCCACCTGCCAAAACAGGCGTTGCTTCACTGCCCACAGGTAATTTAATCAAAGATCCATTAACGACCAAAAATCTCACCGCCAGCGCCTTAACCCAGTTATTTAATACCACAGACCCCGATTTTAGCAAAGTTGCAGCCACGCCCAAGTGCGGTGTGCGTGTAGAATACATGCAATATGATACCGTCGATGTCAAAGGTAATAAGACCGATGCGACGGGTGCTGTGTTTATTCCGACAGGCACGGATGCAAGCTGTAGCGGCAATCGACCCATTGTACTCAATGCCCACGGTACGGCAACGACCAAAGCCTATAATTTTGCAGAAGTCGGTAATGCCAACAATGAAGCAGGACCGGCGGCGACATTGTTAGCGGCTTTGTTTGCAGGGCAAGGCTATGTGGTTATCTCACCCAATTATGCAGGTTATGACAAATCAAGCCTAGCTTATCATCCGTACCTCAATGCACAGCAGCAGTCACACGAGATGGCAGATGCGTTAAAAGCAGGCAGGGAAGTGGTACGCCGCACCGGCAGTGCAACCAATGTCGCTGACAATGGCAAATTGTTTGTTACAGGTTATTCTCAAGGTGGCTATGTCACCATGGCAACCACGCGCTATCTTGAAACGCTTAAAGAACCAGTGACAGCGGCGCTGCCAATTTCTGGACCCTATGCTATGGAAGCCTTTGGTGATGTGGTATTTGGTGGCAAAGTCATGCTCGGTGCGACGTTTTTTGCTCCGCTGATGGCTCGCAACTATCAAGAGCAGTATGGCAATATTTATGCCAAACCCAGTGACATGTTTGCGCCAGCCAATGCCGATGAAATCCCCTCGCTACTGCCTAGCGCCAGCATGACTGATATGCAGCTCATTTTAAGTGGTAAATTGCCTGCCTCAGCAATGTTTCAAAAAGCGCCAACGGGCAATTCAACGCTCGATGCGATAGCACCGTCTGACCCAGCATTTAGCTTTGGCTTTGATACCACGCATTATTTAATCAAAAATGACTACCGTTTAGGGTACTTGGCGGATGCCCAAAAAAATGTCGATTGGGCAGTGCCTTATTTACAAGGCTATACCAACTATAGCCCAGTGCCTGCTACACTGCCTGAACATCCCCTACGTAAAGCGTTAAAAGCCAATGACTTGCGCGGCTATTTACCAACAATGCCTGTCATTATGTGTGGTGGTAACCAAGATCCGATGGTGTTCTTTGACGTCAATAGTAGTTTAATGAAAAAACTATGGGACACAGATACTAATAAAACTAGCGCGACCAAGTTGGGAATTATTGATATCGATGTCACCAATCGTGCAACGCGTCAAAAACCGGTTTATCAAACGTTAGGTTTTGATACCGTCAACAATAATAGCATCCAGTCTCAGTCAGAAAAAATGCAGGCAGGATTTGCTAGCAAAGTGCAAAATATTGCGGCAAATGCGGCCGCCAACGGGGGCAATCCATCACAAGCCGTTGCTATGCAATATCATGGTTTAGTCACGCCGTATTGTATGGGTGTGGCACAGACATTGTTTAGCCAGTTCTAAATTTGTCATATCTACTAAACATATACGTATATAACTGACTCCAATTTAACAAAGCCTGTTTATCAACAGGCTTTGTCATTAGACAGTTTGATATCGAGCCTCAGATTTAATCCGATTATTTTATAGCTTGTAAAAATAACTGGTAAAGTTTGGGCAGTTTGCCATGGGGGTAAAATAACACCCGTCAAAGCATGATATTTTGATGTTACCGTCGACATTTGGCGGTGGGTTAACTGCTAAATCATGCGTTTTATGCTATAATTGTTCCTTTTTACTATCCTAAAAATATTAAGTCATCTGTGTTACTTTTCTAAAAGTTTTGATTGGGTTTTTTTGCAGCTTTTGGTCAAAATTGCGCATTGCTTTTAAACGCATTGTTGTTAACTTAGCTATCGCCTTGAAAAGTAAAATAAATAAGATGACTCACATATTTAAGTAGCTTGATAAAAGGAGCGTGCATGTCCACCGATTCCGTTAGCCCCATTGGCATCGTCGATGAATTAAAACAATCTTATCTCGACTATGCCATGAGCGTAATTGTCTCCCGTGCTTTACCTGATGTGCGTGATGGGCTTAAACCTGTTCATCGCCGTGTGTTATACGCGATGCATGAATTATCAAACGACTTTAACAAACCTTACAAAAAATCGGCGCGTGTGGTCGGTGATGTTATCGGTAAATACCACCCGCATGGCGATACCGCAGTTTATGACGCAATTGTGCGCTTGGCGCAGCCGTTCTCAATGCGCTATATGCTCATCGATGGTCAAGGTAATTTTGGTTCAGTGGATGATGACCCTGCCGCAGCGATGCGTTATACCGAAGTGCGCATGCAAAAACTTACTCACCAAATGCTGGGTGATTTGGATAAAGACACTGTGGATTGGGAGGCAAACTATGATGGCTCGGAGCAAATGCCAAGCGTCATGCCAGCCCGTATTCCAAATTTACTCGTTAATGGTGCCACAGGGATTGCAGTGGGTATGGCGACCAATATGGCGCCACATAATCTGACGGAAGTGATTAATGCGTGTTTGGCCTATGCCGATGATCCGCACATCTCTGGTGAAATGCTCATGCAGCATATCACCGGTCCTGATTTCCCAACAGGCGGTATCATTTATGGTCGCTCAGGGATTGTCGATGCTTATCGCACCGGTAAAGGTCGCCTGCATTTGCGCGGCAAATATCACATCGAACCGATGAGTGAAACGGGCGCCAATAAAGAACGTGAGCGTATTGTATTTACCGAGATTCCATACCAAACCAATAAAGCAAAACTGATTGAAAAAATCGCAGAATTGGTACGCGATAAAAAACTTGAAGGCATTAGTGAGATTCGCGATGAGTCGGATAAAGATGGCATGCGTATCGCCATTGATTTAAGACGTGGTGAAAACGCGGAAGTCATCGTTAACAATCTATTTATCCAAACGCCTTTAGAATCGAGTTTTAGCATTAACATGGTTGCCTTAGATGAAGGTCAACCTAAAATCATGACGTTGCGTGATTTGATTGCCGCCTTTGTGCGTCACCGCCAAGAAGTTGTCACTCGCCGTACTATTTTTGAACTCAAAAAAGCGCAGGCGCGTGGTCATTTGCTCGAAGGACTAACGATTGCTCTTGCCAACATTGATCGTATCATTGACACTATCAAGGCATCGGCAAACCGCCAAGAAGCCCGCGATAACTTACTGACCAATACTTGGCAGTCAGGTGGCGTGATTGCCATGTTAGAGGCAGCAGGCAGTCATTCGATTCGCCCCGATGTGATTGAAGGCGAAGACCTAAATGCCCCATATGGACTGATTGATGACAACCAACATTATCGTCTATCGCCTGACCAAGTCAATGCTATTCTGGATATGCAGCTGCACCGTTTAACAGGGCTAGAGCAAGACAAGCTACAGCAAGAATTCAAAGAAATCTTGGCACTCATTGCGCAATTACAAAGCATTTTGGATAACTTTGACCAATTAATGCAAGTAATCAAAGACGAATTAATCCAAATCCGTGATGATTTTGGCGATGCACGCAAAACCCAAATCGTCGATAGTCGCAGTGACTTTAGCCGTGCAGATTTGATTCCTGAACAAACCGTTGTGTTGACTGTTTCACGCACGGGCTATGCCAAAACCCAGCCTATTAGCGACTATATCGCCCAAAAACGCGGTGGTAAAGGCAAGTCAGCCACTGCCATGAAGGCAGACGACGTTATTGACCATATGGTGGTCACATCCACGCACAACAACGTCATGATTTTTACCGATCGTGGCCGTGTGTTTGGGTTACAAGTGTTTGAAGTGCCTATTGCCAGCCGTGGTTCGCGTGGCCGTCCGATGGTCAATTTGATTGCGCTGGATGCCGATGAAAAAGTCACCGCCATCTTGCCTGTGACCGAAGACGACAAGCAAAATGACAATAGCTATGTGTTCTTTGCAACCGCATCGGGTATGGTAAAACGCGTCCAATTGTCACAATTTAAAAATCTTCGTGCCAACGGACTTCGCGCTGTTGAACTCAATGACGGCGATAACTTGATTGGCGTTGCCATTACCGATGGCGAGCAAGACATCATGTTATTCTCCAACGAAGGTAAAGCCATTCGCTTTAATGAAAGTAAAATCCGTGCGATGGGTCGTACCGCAAAAGGGGTACGCGGTATGCGGGTGACGCTACTGGCCAATCAAGGTATCGAAGACGAGGACGTCGAGCTTGAAGACGATAGCCAAGATGACCAAGACAATGACAGTGTCGTTGCGGTTAGCCGTGTGGTGTCATTGGTCGTTGCCCCACAGCAAGGTGAGATTTTATGTGCTTGTGAGCGTGGCTTTGGCAAACGTACACCTGTCTCTGATTTCCCTGTCAAAGGTCGGGGTGGTAAAGGCATTATTGCCATCAAAACCACGGCGCGTAATGGCGAGCTGGTGCAGGCGTTAGCGGTAACCGATGCCGATGATATTGTGCTGATTTCTGATGCAGGCACGCTGGTGCGTACACCTGTCGGACAAATCGCGCAAACAGGTCGTAATGCGCAAGGGGTCACCCTGATTCGTATTTCACAAGATGAATCATTGGTTTCCATCGCTTTGGTTGAAGGCGGTAGTGAAGACGAGTTGGACGAAGATATTGTAGCGTCAGAATTAACTGATAATATCGCGCAAGACAGTGCGGATTTACAAGACATCAAATTGTCTGAAGCCCTGCAACAAGATGGTTTACTGGAAGCCGATGCACAACAGCTAGATGACTAATTTGTAGCCTTGCTATTTATAACGTCGTTTTATCAAACCAGCTTATCAATCAATAAGCTGGTTTTTTTCGCTCAATTCTACAATTTCGCAACAGCCAGCAAGTTTAAAGCCTTATAAAATTTAAAATTATCTTGTTCAAACAATCTTATTACATTAAAAGACGAGTATACCCATGTCAAAACTGCATCTACACCACCTTGAAAAATCACGTTCGTTTCGAATTCTTTGGCTATTAGAGGAATTAGAACTGCCTTATCAGTTGACCAAGTACGAACGCCATCATGGTTTGGCGCCCAAGTCTTTGCAAAAAATTCACCCGATGGGTAAGGCACCTATCCTGCAAGATAATGAAAAAACGCTGATTGAATCGGCCAATATCATTGAGTATTTGATTGATAACTATGACCAGCCAAGCGAACAGCAAGATGCACAGCCAATCTCACAACTGGTGCTAAATAAAAAATTTCGCCCAGATTATGGCAGTGAGGCGTATGAGCAGTATCGATATTGGCTGCATTTCACCGAAAGCTCGTTGATGCCATTGCTTATTATCCGACTAATATTTGCTACCATGATAAAAAAATCACCGATAGGTATCAAACAAGTGGCAAAATTACTCAAATCAGGGATAGACAAATCTTATCTGAATCATTCATTAACCGAACAGCTCAAAATGTTAGATAAGCATTTGGGGAGTAATGAATGGCTTGCTGGCAACCAATTTAGCGGCGCTGATATACAGCTTGAATTTGGCATAAACGCCATGCAAGAAACCCATAGTTTAGAGGCAAAATACGCCAACATTCACAATTGGTTAAAAAAATGCCAAGCTCGCCCAGCTTACCAAAAAGCGATTGAGAAGTGTTGATGGTTCAATGTCAAGCGATTTAACGCTTCCATTACTTTATTTTGTCGATAAATTTACTATGCGGTCAGAAAAAACAGTTGTCTTTTTCACCTTTATTTCATAGCTAAATACCTATTAAAAATTAGCGAAAATACATAAATATTTTTTTCATGTAAAATATTGCTATCGCTATTTATAACAATGTTTTGTGTCTAATAGTTGAATACTTTGAGTCGTTTACAACCTAGCTCCATTCTAGGTTATTTCCATGGATGGATGCCATTGCCAGAAGGAACGAAAAATGCAATATCAGTATTTTAATGACCCTGATAGTCAAGAAACCCAAGAATGGCTTGACGCCTTTGATTCGGTGATCAAGTCAGTGGGAAAAAAACGTGCCACTTTTTTACTAAAAGCCATCTATGATAAGGCGGTACAAGAAGGGTTACGCGTTAACCGTCTTGACACCGCTTACATCAACACTATTCCTGTAGAAGATCAACCCTCGTATCCCGGTGATTTAACTCTCGAGCGTAAAATTCGCGCTATCATTCGTTACAATGCGGTGGCGATGGTGATGCGTGCCAACAAAAATGACGACGACTTAGGCGGTCACTTAGCGACGTTTGCCTCTAGCGCGACGTTATACGAAACAGGTTTTAACCATTTTTGGCGCGCAGCGAGTGAAAGCTTTGGCGGTGATATGATTTATTACCAAGGTCACGGTTCGCCAGGGATGTATGCTCGCTCATTTTTAGAAGGTCGATTGACTGAAGAGCAGCTAACGAATTTTCGCCGTGAAGTAGGCGGCAAAGGGTTATCTAGCTACCCACACCCTTATTTGATGCCTGACTATTGGCAGTTCCCAACCGTGTCAATGGGTTTAGGCCCAATCATGTCGATTTATCACGCGCATGTGCATCAATATCTTGAAAATCGTGGCTTGATTCCAAAAGAAGGTCGCAAAATTTGGGCATTCTTGGGCGATGGGGAAACCGATGAGCCAGAGAGCTTAGGTGCTATCTCACTAGCCGGTCGCGAGAATCTAGAAAATCTGATTTGGGTAATTAACTGTAACTTACAGCGCCTAGATGGTCCGGTACGTGGTAACGGTAAAATCATCCAAGAACTTGAATCTGTGTTTCGCGGTGCAGGTTGGCGAGTAATTAAAGTTATTTGGGGCGGTAAATGGGATACGCTTCTAGACAAAGACCATACGGGCGCGCTCAAACACCGTATGCTTGAGACCCTCGATGGTGAATACCAAGTCTATAAAGCGCGTGATGGTAAATTTGTCCGTGATTATTTCTTTGGTAAATACCCAGAACTTGCCGAGATGGTCAAAGATTGGACCGACGAAGAAATCCAAAATTTAGACCGTGGTGGTCACGACCCGATGAAGGTGTATGCCGCATTTAGTGAAGCCATGAAAGCCAAAGGTCAGCCGACAGTGATTTTGGTTAAAACCGTCAAAGGTTATGGCTTATCTAACCAAAGCCAAGCGGTCAACAAAACCCACCAAATCAAAAAACTCGAAATTGACTCATTAAAATACTTCCGTGATCGTTTTGATTTGCCATTTACCGATACTCAGCTTGAAGAATTGCCGTTTTATCGTCCTGATGAAAATTCTGCTGAAATCCAATATCTGAAAGGTCGCCGTCAAGCACTGGGCGGACATTTGCCCAATCGCCGTAGTGGTCATATTCCACTCGATGTCCCAGGGTTAGAGATTTTTGATAAATTACTACAAGGTAGTGCAGGCAAAGAACAGTCTACTACCATGGTATTTGTACGCTTGCTAGCGGCACTGCTAAAAAATAAAGCGCTGCAAGAGCGTGTGGTGCCGATTGTGCCTGATGAAGCCCGTACTTTTGGTCTTGAAGGTATGTTCCGCCAATTGGGTATCTACTCGGCATCGGGTCAAAATTATACCCCTGAAGACCATGAAGCCTTGATGGGTTATAAAGAAGCCAAAGACGGTCACATGCTTGAAGAAGGTATTAATGAAGCGGGTGCGATGAGTGCTTGGATTGCGTTAGCGACCAGTTATTCAACCAATGCGTTACCGATGATTCCTTTTTATATCTATTATTCGATGTTTGGTTTCCAACGCGTCGGTGATTTAGTTTGGGCAGCAGGCGATATGCAGGCGCAAGGGTTCTTGCTTGGCGGTACCGCAGGTCGTACCACACTCAATGGCGAAGGCTTACAGCACCAAGATGGTCATCAGTTGATTTTATTTAACACGGTGCCAAACTGTGTCACTTATGACCCATGTTATGGTTATGAGCTAGCGGTGGTTGTACAAGATGGTCTGCGCCGTATGTATGGTGAAGGCGAACGGGTTTTCTATTATATCACCTTAATGAATGAAAACTACGAGCAACCAGCTATGCCAACAGGGGTGGAAGAAGGTATCAAAAAAGGCATGTACTTGCTTAAAGATAATGGTTCAAAACAAGTGCAATTGCTGGGTTCAGGCGTGATCTTACGTGAGGTTGAAAAAGCCGCACAAATTCTCGCTGAAGAATTTAACATCAACGCCAACGTGTGGAGTGTCACAAGCTTTAATGAACTCACTCGTGAAGGCATGGCATGTGATGAGTACAATCGTCTGCACCCATTAGATGAACAGCGTACACCTTGGGTTACTGAACAACTTGCACAGCATGAAGGTATCGTAGTCGCCGCCACCGACTACATGCGCATTTTCTCTGAACAAATCCGCGCCTATCTACCAGACAGTCGTCCGTATGCCACCTTAGGTACCGATGGTTTTGGTCGTTCGGATAGTCGCCGCCAATTACGTAGTTACTTTAAAGTAGATGCCGCCCACATTGTGGTGGCAACACTTAAACTATTGGCAGATGAAGGTGAAGTTGATGCGCGTTTGGTCAAAGATGCGATTAGTAGCCTAGGTATTGATGCCGATGCTTCACCGGCTTGGCATCCTCAAGTACAAATCGACCATTCTCCAGATGCCCCAGCGATTTTAGGCGCGCATCCAAAACCTGTACCAACCTTGGTTGAAGAGGATGATGAAGCGATTTCAGCAGACGGCAAAGCAGAAGATAAAGCCGATGCGCCAATTCTTAACGACAAACCTGAATAATAGAAATCAATAGTAGGTAATCAGCCACGTATTAGCGGCTGATTGCCCACTTAGTAAAAATAAAAATTTAAGGATAAACCCATGGAAATCAAAGTTCCCGACTTAGGCGTTGATAGCGCCGAAGTCAGCGAAATTATGGTCAAAGTCGGCGATGTCATCAATGTGGACGATAACATTGTCTTATTAGAATCTGACAAAGCCTCTGTGGAAGTACCTGCGACATCAGCAGGGACTATCACAGCGATTAATCTTCAAATCGGCGATAAGGTCAAAGAAGGTGATGTGATTCTCACCATCGACAGTGCAGGCAATAGCCAATCAAACACTGAAACCGTAGAGCA
The DNA here is from genome assembly GCF_031986685.1 of Moraxella sp. CTOTU47915. Taxonomy (NCBI): domain Bacteria; kingdom Pseudomonadati; phylum Pseudomonadota; class Gammaproteobacteria; order Moraxellales; family Moraxellaceae; genus Moraxella; species Moraxella sp. CTOTU47915. The sequence goes on along the minus strand of NZ_DAMAAE010000002.1, from coordinate 106,283 downwards.
ACTTGCGCAACAGACAGACCAACAAGTAGCCCAATCTAACGAAGCTAGAGAAATTAAAGAAACTAAAGAGGCTAACGCGACTTCATCGCAAGCGCCGTCTATGGCTGCGCCAAATCAATCACAGCCCACATCTACATCAGCTGAAGCAACCTATACATTGCCAGATTTGGGTGTGGATAGCGCAGAAATTAGTGAGTGGTTGGTCAAAGAAGGCGATACTGTCACTGCTGAACAACCATTGTTGTTGGTCGAATCCGATAAAGCATCGGTCGAAGTACCCGCACCTGTTAGCGGAAAAATTGTCAAATTTTTAGTCAATGCAGGGGATACTGTCACCAATGGTCAGGACTTTATCGTGATGGCCTCCCAATCAGCTACGCAACAGTCATCATTAGCCAGTGACTCATCAGAACAAGCTGCCAGTCAAGCCAATTCAGCCGCAAACCAAAATGAACCACCTGCTCAAACGGTATCAGTCGCGCAATCACCCACACCCGCTGGTAAGCAAACCTTTGGTTTGCCCGATCTTGGGGTAGAGTCGGCACAGATTAGTGAATGGATGGTCAAAGTAGGCGATGAAGTCACAGCCGAACAACCATTGTTGTTGGTAGAATCTGATAAAGCCTCGGTGGAAGTCCCCTCACCAGTCGCCGGTAAAGTGGCTGAATTACTGGTTAACGCTGGCGATACCGTCACCAATGGTCAAGACTTTGTTGTGATTGAATTGGTGGGGTCAGTGCAATCAGCGTCAAGTTCAGCTTCACAGCCGCAAGCGACCACCAATACTGCTCAGCAAGCAGTCGCTAAAACGCAAAATACCGCGCCGACTTCAACTAATAGCGCCAGTACATCATCTAGTCAGTCAAGTTCGCAGTCAAAACTGTCTGAAGCGCAAATCAATGCCAAAAACGCCGCGGTTTATGCAGGTCCTGCGGTGCGCAAACTTACGCGCCAATTGGGTGTTGATGTCAGTGAGGTGACTGGCACGGGCGCTAATGGGCGTATTGTCAAAGAAGACGTGTTTGCTTATGTCAAAAATACAATAAAAGCGGTTAGTACGCCCGCAGCAGCAAATAATATCTCTGCGCCAACAGCGGCTCGCTCAGGATTACCTAATTTACCCGATATGAGTAAAACGGAAATTTGGGGAGAAATTGAGCGCCAAGATTTGACCCGTCTACAAAAAGTCTCCATTCCGCAGCTTAATTACAATACCTATTTGCCACAAGTCACCCAGTTTGATTTGGCAGATATTACCGATGTTGAAAAATTGCGTGGTGACTTAAAAGATGAGATGAAAAAAGAAGGGGTGAGTCTAACTATTCTGGCTTTCATCATGAAAGTAACTGCTTACGCGCTCATGCAACATCCAAAATTTAACAGCCATTTAAGCGATGACAATACCCAAATTATCATCCGTAAATCTGTGAATTTAGGCTTTGCCGTCGCAACCGAGGAGGGTTTGACAGTCCCTGTCATTCAACGTGTAGAGCAAAAAGGCATCAAGCAACTGGCGATTGAAATTGGTGAACTTGCCAAAAAAGCACGTGATAAAAAACTATCTGCCAAAGAGTTAACCGGCGCGTCATTTACGATTTCAAGTCAAGGCAATCTTGGCGGTACTTACTTTACGCCGCTGGTCAATTGGCCACAAGTTGCGATTTTAGGCGTCAGTGAATCTAGCATTCAGCCACGTTGGAATGAGACCAAAGGCGAGTTTGAGCCACGTTTAATGCTACCGTTGTCATTATCGTATGACCACCGTGTGATTAATGGTGCGGACGCTGCGGTATTTACCCGATATATTGCAAAATTACTAGCAGATCCACGCCGCGTGTTGTTATAACGCATGTTGTTATAAATTGCAGCGCAAAAAAACCTAGCGTGTTATATCCATGCTAGGTTTTTTTTGACATCAAAAAAAGCCCTTAGTTAAAACTAAGGGCTTTATGAATGCCAACAAGCTTATTTTTCGGTTTTTGCTAAGAAGAACCAAGTGTCTAACACCGAATCCGGATTCAGTGAAACAGAAGTAATACCTTGTTCCATTAACCACATCGCTAGGTCTGGATGGTCAGAAGGACCTTGTCCACAGATACCGATATACTTGCCTTGTGCGTTACAGGCATCGATAGCCATTTTCAGTAGTTTTTTAACCGCTGGGTCACGTTCATCAAATGATTGAGATACGATACCCGAATCACGGTCAAGACCAAGGGTTAACTGGGTTAAATCGTTTGAGCCGATTGAGAAACCATCGAAGTACTGTAAAAATTCTTCTGCTAACAAGGCATTGGTTGGCAACTCACACATCATGATGACGCGTAAACCGTTTTCACCACGTTTAAGACCATTTTTCTCAAGTAGCTCTAATACCTTACGCGCTTCTTCCGTCGTACGTACGAATGGAATCATAATCTCAACGTTGGTTAAGCCCATTTCATCACGAACACGTTTTAATGCACGACATTCTAATTCAAAGCAGTCACGGAAATTTTCTGACACATAACGGCTGGCACCACGGAAACCAAGCATTGGGTTTTCTTCAGAGGGCTCATAGAGTTTACCGCCGATTAAGTTTGCATATTCATTCGATTTAAAGTCAGACATACGTACGATAACTTTCTTATCTTTAAATGCGACCGCTAGGGTTGAAATACCTTCAACTAATTTATCAACGTAGAAGTCAACCGGTGAAGCATAGCCTGCCATACGCTCTTGAATCGCTTGTACGATTTCGCGTGGTAGGGTGTTCATGTTAAGCAGTGCCTTTGGATGCACGCCAATCATACGGTTGATGATGAATTCTAACCGTGCTAGACCCACTCCTTCATTAGGGATTTGGGCAAATCCAAAGGCGCGGTCAGGGTTACCGACGTTCATCATAATTTTAAATGCCAAGTCTGGCATTGACTCAATTGAGTTGTTTTGGATTTCAAAGTCCAATTGACCTTCGTAGATATAACCAGTATCACCTTCTGCACAAGATACAGTGACTGCTTGACCATCGGTCAATAGGTCAGTGGCGTTACCACAACCCACGATGGCAGGGACGCCCAATTCACGCGCGATAATTGCCGCGTGACAGGTACGACCGCCACGGTTAGTGATGATAGCAGCGGCACGTTTCATGACGGGTTCCCAGTCTGGGTCAGTCATATCAGACACAAGGACGTCACCTTCTTGTACTTTATCCATTTCATGGATTGAGTTGACCACGCGTACAGTACCTGCGCCGATACGTTGACCAATTGAACGACCTTCACAGATGACATCACCTTTTTCTTTAAGGATGTAACGCTCCATGACATTTTGGCTTTCACGGCTTTTTACTGTCTCTGGACGCGCTTGCACAATGAACAATTTGCCACTGTCACCATCTTTTGCCCATTCGATATCCATCGCATGACCATAATGTTTTTCGATGATTAATGCTTGTTTGGCAAGTTCAACCAACTCTTCATTGCTCAGTGAAAATTGGTTGCGTTCCGCTTTGTCTACTGGGACTATTTTGACTGATTTGCCAGCTGAGTGCTCGTCCGCATAAACCATTTTTTGTTGTTTGCTGCCGAGGTTACGACGAATTACCGCAGGTTTGCCGGCATTTAATAAGGCTTTTGAAATGTAGAATTCGTCAGGGTTCACTGCACCTTGCACGACCATTTCACCCAAGCCATAGCTTGCGGTGATAAATACCACGTCATTAAAACCACTTTCGGTATCAATGGTGAACATCACACCTGAAGTGCCTGTCTCTGAACGTACCATGCGTTGTACGCCAGCTGATAATGCAACACCTGCATGCTCAAAACCTTTATGAACGCGGTAAGCGATGGCACGGTCATTGTATAAAGAAGCAAAGACTTCTTTAATAGCAATCAAGATATTGTCAATACCACGGATATTGAGGAAAGTTTCTTGTTGACCAGCAAATGAGGCGTCTGGTAAATCTTCAGCAGTCGCTGATGAACGAACCGCAACAGCGATGTCCTCGCCTTGGCTCATCTCGGCAAAGGCATCACGGATTTCTTGCTCTAAATCTTTGGGCAACTCTTGCTCAATAATCATGTCACGGATTTTTTTACCCGTGGCAGTCAATGCCGCAACATCATCCACATCCAGACCTTGAAGCGCGTCTTTGATTTTGTCTTGAAGACCGGTACCGATTAAGAATTTGTTAAAAGCTTCAGACGTTGTTGCAAAACCACCTGGTACGCTTACCCCTAAATCCGTTAGGTGACTAATCATTTCACCTAATGAAGCGTTTTTACCGCCTACTTTGTCAATGTCGTTTTTGCCTAACTTGTCGAGTGAGATAACTTGTGCGTTCAAGGTGATAACTCCGTGAAATAAAGATTATTTTGAAAAGATTATAACGGTATTTCGTAGAAAATTCATCTTAAAAAATGATTTTCTAGCAAAAAATTTATAATTTAAAAAAAACTGTCAGCGATCAACAATTCAACTAAAATTTTGCTTGGATATCTTTGAGTTTAAGGGGGTGAAAAACGTAGATAAGCCTTCAATGACAATAACTGATGGCTGATTAAGGCAAATTAAGCATCGATTTGTTAGATTAAAGCCTACAAGTCACGTATAATAACAAACTCTCGACCTGTAAGACAAACGCCTGTAAGACAAATGCCCGTGAGACAAACGATAGTGTCTGCACTGATAACGACATTACTAGATGACATTCACTGCCAAAAACGCGGTGAATGAGTGAGGTTACTCCTCAGTGTCAGTTCAAACCAGTGTTAATTTAAATTAGTATGGACGCTTCTTGTCATTTTTTTGGATAATTTTTCATGACCATTGAGCAAATCAAAGCCACGATTCAAAATAAAGATGCCTTAAATTTTGCAAATTCGCAGTCGTTGCGAAGTGTGTTTTTTATCTCTGATGGTACCGCGATTACGTCTGAAACCCTAGGTCGCTCTATTTTAAGCCAATTTCCCACGGTACCATTTGAGACCCGGGTTATTCCTTATGTTGACACCCTCGATCGCGCCGATGAAGCGGTCAATCAAATCAATCTTGCCCACCAGCGTGATGGGGTAAAGCCGCTAGTCTTTGATACCATCGTTGACCCTGTGATTCGTGAACGAATCAACGGTGCAGATGCCTTTAACTTGGATATTTATGAAGGCTTAATCAGTAAAATTGCCGATGAAATCAAAGTACAACCTGCACCGCATACCGGTCATGCGCATGGGGATGTCGATTCTGAAAACTATAAATCGCGTATCGATGCGGTGCATTTTGCTTTAGATAATGATGATGGCGCGCGTACCACCCATTATGATGCGGCAGATATTATTTTGATTGGGGTGTCACGTTCGGGCAAAACACCTACCTCTTTATACCTAGCGTTGCAATTTGGTATTCGTGCGGCGAATTATCCGTTGACTGAAGATGATTTATATGAAAATTCGTTGCCCAAAGCGTTAAAGCCTTACCGTGACAAACTATTTGGTTTGGTGATTGACACCGATCGACTGGTAAAAATTCGTAACGAGCGCCGTGCAGGTAGCCGCTATGCAAGTTACCAGCAATGCCAGCAGGAATTGCGCGCCATTCAAGGTATTTATATTTCTCAAGGGATTCCAAATATTGATGTATCAACGATGTCGATTGAAGAAATCGCGACGCGTATTTTACAGATGACGGGGTTAAAACGCCGAATTGGTTAATGTAATCTCTTAACATACGGTTGATTTGTCGTATTTTATATTTAATTTAAAAATTTTTTATTCATTATCTTTTTTATTCATTATCAAGGCTTAAAATATGGGAGCTAATATGCCAAAAAAACGGATTAATGACAAAGTCACTCAAATTCCCCCTACAAACAATGACAATGAAAACATCTGTGATTCCAACACACAGTCAATTATTGAGCCCCAAGAAAATATTACCGAAATTTTGGCAAAACCAACCAAAACTGAAATTTCGGATTCTGATAAAAAAGCCAATACCGTCAGCATCAGTGAAGACGACGATAAGGTAAAACATTTTGATGATGCATCGGTACATTTTGATTTAATTAGCCCGCTGGATAATACCCGTATCAATTTAAAGCGTTACAAGCGTCAAGATGCCGTTAGCCATGCCTATGATTATGATGCTATTGTGATTGGGGCAGGACCCGCGGGTGAAGCAGCAGCGATGAAAATCGCCAAATCTGGACAAAAAGTTGCCGTGATTGATCCACGCAAACAAGTGGGGGGCAACTGTACGCACGTAGGCACGATTCCGAGTAAAGCATTGCGTCAGTCGGTGTTTAATATTATCGGTAATCGCCGCGATCCTATCTTAAACCAAGGCATTGACTATCACCAGATTCCACTTAATAAAGTATTAACCAAAGCGCGCGAAGTGGTGCGTAATCAGGTAGAAACCCATACCCGTTTTTATGAGCGCAACCAAATTGACTTAATCAATGGTTGGGCAAGTTTTAAAGATACCCATACCATTCATGTTGATATGAGTGATGGTACCGAGCAAGACATTACCTTTGAACAAGCCATTATTACCGTGGGTAGCCGTCCTTATCGCCCTGATTTGTTAGATTTTAGCCATCCTCGTGTGTTTGATTCCGATAAAATCCTGCAAATGGATTATGTGGTACAGCGCATTATTATTTATGGTGCGGGCGTGATTGGCTGTGAGTATGCGTCTATTTTTACCGGTCTTGGCTATAAAGTAGATTTGATTAATACCCAAGAGCAGTTGCTTAGCTATCTGGATGATGAGATTTCTGACGCATTGTCGCATGACTTTAGACAATTTGGCGTATTGATTCGCAACAAAGAAGAAATCGAACGGCTAGAAACTTATGATGACTGCGTAATTTTATACCTAAAAAGTGGTAAACGCATCAAATCAGATGCTATTTTATGGTCAAACGGTCGCTCAGGTAATACCGACAGTCTCAACCTTGCCGCCATCGGACTCACCGCAAACAGCCGTGGTCAACTCAAAGTCAACGAGCATTACCAAACCGATATCCCAAATATTTATGCAGCAGGGGATGTCATTGGCTGGCCATCGCTGGCATCGGCAGCTTATGACCAAGGGCGCTGCGCTGCTGCTTATATGGTAGGCGATGAAAATGCACAACCTGTTCGCAGTGTGCCAACGGGTATTTATACCATTCCTGAAATTTCAAGTATTGGTAAAAACGAACAAGAATTAACGGCCGAAAAAGTGCCGTATGAAGTCGGGCAAGCCTTCTTCAAACACCTTGCCCGCGCACAAATCATCGGTGAGCGTAGTGGGGTGTTAAAAATACTGTTTCACCGTGAAACCTTAGAGATTTTAGGTATCCATTGTTATGGCAATCACGCCTCTGAAATTATTCATATCGGACAAGCAGTGATGGAAAGTAAGGGCAGCAATACGCTAGAATACTTTGTCAATACCACCTTTAACTACCCAACGATGGCTGAAGCCTATCGCGTTGCTGCACTCAATGGTCTTAATCGGGTGTTTTAATGGCGCAGATTAATGTAAAGCTACAACCCCAGTACGTAAAATTACAACCGCAGTTACAACAAGCACTCTCTGAGTTAAAGTTGCAGTTATCGGATGAGCAGCAATTACAGCTCCTGTACTATCTACAGCAGCTGTTATTTTGGAATAAAGCGTATAATTTGACCGCTATCAAAGATGACCAACAAGCATTAATCAAACATATCTTTGATAGTTTATCGATTGTGCCATTTTTGCCAGCCGGTGATTTGCTAGATATTGGGACGGGTGCAGGTTTGCCAGCGGTGATAGTTGCTATTTGTCAGCCACAACGTGCGGTGACAGCACTCGATAGTAACCAAAAGAAAATTCGCTTTATCAAACAAGTCGCCAGTGAACTGGGGTTAAAAAATCTAACACCGGTTGCCAGTCGTATCGAAACGCACGCAGGTACTTATCAAGTAATTACCTCAAGGGCGTTTGCATCACTAGTAGATTTTGTCACCCATAGTCAAAGCAAATTGGCAGACAATGGTATCATTTGTGCTATGAAAGGGGTTGAACCTGTTGACGAGATTCAAGCCCTTCAAAATGAGTGGCAAATTAACACCCAAGTGTTAACCGTACCACAGTTGCATGAATCACGCCATTTGATTTATTTGCAAAGATAAACACCCCATTTCAGCCAGTTTTACCGGTATTAGGGTTTGAAAAACTGGCTGTTTTTGACTACAATTTTCAACCTTTTTATCAACACATTGCGAGACAGTTCATGGATATTTTAGCCATTGCTAATCAAAAAGGTGGGGTGGGCAAAACCACCACCGCGGTTAATTTGGCAAGTGCACTGGCACATCGCCGCAAAAAAGTTTTACTGATTGATTTGGATGCCCAAGGCAATGCGACCACGGCATCAGGGCTGGATAAACGCGAGTTAGAGTACAGTATTGCTGATGTGCTATTAGATGATTTACCAATCCATGAGGCGATTGTCAAAACCCCGAATGGGTTTGATATTGTCGGTGCCAACAATGAATTGTCAGGCAGTGATTTGCATTTAAGTCAAAAGCCTGAGAATCATGCAATTTTGTCAAAAGCCATGCAGCAGCTGGCTGATATGCCTGCCAAAAACGGCCGCGCGACTAAGCCGTATGATTTTATCGTGATTGACTGCGCGCCGAGTTTAAGTTTACTTACCATCAATGCAATGTGTGCCACATCAGGGGTGATTATCCCGATGCAATGTGAATATTTTGCATTGGAAGGATTGGCAGATTTATCGCAAACCATTGAGCGTTTGAAGTCGCTAAACCCAAAACTGCATATCCGCGGTGTGTTAAGAACCATGTTTGACCCGCGCAATACCTTGGCAAATGATGTCTCTATGGAATTGATTGAGCATTTTGGTCCGATTTTATTTAATACCATCATTCCCCGTAATATTCGTCTAGCAGAAGCACCGGCGCACGGCATCCCTGCGCTTGATTATGAGATGAATTCAAAAGGCTCACAAGCCTATATTCGCCTAGCCAATGAAATTATCAAGCAAAGTCGCCAATTCCAACTTGCCTAAAGTAAACTGTTTAGGCACTTTTTTTGTTAATTTGTTGGCAAGTGCGCACCGACAAAAGCAATGAAACTATTTTTCAAGCAATAGCGAATCTGCTAAAATAGCCAGTTCAAAAATGGCGGCAGTGGTTTAATTTTTTATCAGTCATTTTTAACTATTTAATGGCATTGGGAATTTTGACATGGTTAAAAAGCGTGGATTGGCATCAAATCGAGGACTTGATGCGTTACTCGGCTCAATCAAAACAGAAAAATTGATTACCAGTAATCTAATCGATGCGAGTGTTCGAGCCTCTGTCGATGACGCTAAAAGCGCTGAAAAACTAAATACCAAGTCAACCGATGATGGGCAAAATGTCTCAGATGATGGATCATCCGAAGCTAACGACACTATAGCCGTAGCCAAAAAATCGCCCACAGCGGCGATAACCCCCAAACCACTCACCCCAAAATCCGCCAAAACACTAAAGTCCAGTAGCCATAACGCACCCATAAATAACGATGCCAATGATAATAGTAATATTGCTGGCTTAAATTTGATGCATATCAATGTCGCGTATTTGCAGCGTGGCAAGTATCAGCCGCGCATTGATTTGGACGAAGATGCCTTGCAAGAGCTGGCAACGTCTATCAAGCAGCATGGTGTGATGCAGCCTATTGTGATTCGACCTTTAGCCAAAGTATTGCCCAATTCCCCGATTACCCATGAAATTATCGCGGGTGAACGTCGCTGGCGTGCGGCGCAAATTGCGGGTCTAACCCATATACCCGCCATCATGCGCCCCATGTCAGACGACTTGGCAATCGCTTTGGCATTGATTGAAAACATCCAACGGGAAGATTTGAGCGTCATGGAACAGGCTGCCGCATTGCAGCGTTTTCACGATGAATTTGGCATGAGTCATTCGCAAATTGCGGATGTGGTGGGTAAGGCAAGAACAACGGTTTCTAATTTGTTGCGTTTGAACCAATTACATGACGATGTCAAACAAGCGCTAAACGAGGGGCAGATGGACATGGGGCATGCCAGGGCATTATTGTCGCTGTCACCCAAACAGCAGCCTGTTATTGCCAGAAAAATTATACAGGGTCAATTGACTGTTCGTGAGACTGAAGCGTTAGTCAAAGACATTTTAAATCCAAAAGCGCCGACACAGAGCCAAGAAATTGATTATGATAGGCTGCGACTAAACCAACACCTCTCTGAGCAACTCGGTGCCGTGGTAAAAATCAAAGGCTCATCAAAAGGCAAGGGGAGTATTGAGATATTTTTTCACAACGAAGAGGAATTGCAAGCTTTGATTGTGCAGTTCCAGTCGCAACTTGAGCATTAATCTTGCGCATTAGATTAGTTTTCTTAATTTATTAGTCATTGACAGGCAAAGGCAGTATAACGGATGTGGGGATTAGTTAAAGCAGGCGGTTGGTTGATGTGGCCCATTGTCTTATGTTCGATTTTGATGTTGATTATCATCATTGAGCGCGCGATAAAACTTAAAGCCAGCACAGTGACACCCGCCCATCTGCGTGAACAATTGATGCAGCGGCTGATTGAGCAGGGCGATATTGATCGTGAATCGCTTGAGAATGTCAAACTCAATTCGCCTTTGGGTGATATCCTCGCTTCTGGACTCATGAATCGCCAGCATGGGATTGATTCAATGACCATGCATATGGAAAACCGCGCCAGTATCGCCATCCACCAATTAGAAAAACATATTAATATGTTGGGTACCATCGGTGCTATCGCGCCATTGTTGGGTCTTTTAGGTACCGTACTGGGGATTATTTCATCCTTCTTAGCCATTACCGAAGGCGCAATGCAAGATCCGACCATGCTGGCAGCTGGCGTATCACAAGCGCTGATTACCACAGCAGGGGGTATGCTGGTTGCGATACCTGCAGTGATGGCTTACCGTATTTTTCAGCGCCGTATCATTGATATCAATGCCGCGTTTGAACAAGAAGCGGGTTTGATGATGCAAGAATTACTGGACTATGGTCTAATCACGCCTCGTTAATGGCATATAGCTGCGTAAAAGAGTCAACCCATGCGATTTCGTAAACCCACGGTCGAACCATTAGAAATCAATCTTACCCCGATGATTGATTGCTTACTGTTTTTGATTGTTTTTTTGCTGCTGTCGACCACCTTTAACCATTTTAGTAAACTCAATATCATTTTGCCGCAAGCAGAGGGCGTACCGATTACCGAAAAAACCAAACGCATTGAAATCGCGGTGCAAAAAGATGGTAGTTATCTGGTCAATGGCATTGCTTTATCTGGTAATGGCGAAGCTGAATTGACAGCGATGATCCGTCAAGAAGCGGGTGAAGACCGAAAGCAGCTATTTGTTATCTCTGCTGATGCCGATACCAGTCACCAGTCGGTGGTTAAAGTGATGGATATAGCGGGTAAAATGGGCTTTATGAATTTAAATATCAGTACTGTGATACCTGCCACTTCGCTCGATAGTAATATAGCCCCAGCGCCCGATGCCAAATAATTTTTATTGTTCAATTTACTGATACAATAGCTGTTAAGTCGTTCTTTTATATATTGAGATGCCATGACCGTTTCAAACCCTTCCAATGCTCACCCACGTTGGCAGACCTATCGAAGATTGCTAGGTTATCTCAAGCCGTATTGGTGGGCGATGACGCTGGTCGTCATTGGCTTTACCTTAAATGCAGGCACCGAAGTGGGCATTGCCAAGCTGGTTAAATTCATTATTGATGCGATTAATGAACGTGATCAAGCCCATATCAATCTTTTTCCAGCCTTAATTGTGTTGTTGTTTGTACTGCGAGGACTTAGCTCATTTTTGGGTAATTACTTTAGCGCAGTGATTTCACGCAATGTCGTCTATCAGCTGCGTATGCAAGTGTTTTCAAAATTGCTCAGATTACCTAGCCAATTTTATCTTAACCACAATGCCGGTCAGATTTCTGCAAAATTAATTTTTGATGTCGAACAGGTGACTGCGGCGGGTACCGATACGCTCAAAACCTTGTTACGCGATGGTTTGACCGTGATTGGGTTGTTGGCGTTTTTGCTTTACAGTAATTGGAAATTAAGCCTGTCGTTGTTTGTGGTATTGCCGCCGATTTTATTGTTAGTCGGTAAAGCCAGTAAACGCTTTCGTAACCTGTCGCGCGGTATTCAAAAGTCCATGGGCGAGGTCAGTCATATTACCAATGAAGTCATCACAGGCTACCAAGTGGTCAAAAATTATGGTGGTCAGCAAAATGAATTGACAAGGTTTAATAACGCCTCTTTAACCAATCTTAAACAAGGGCTAAAGGTGGTGGTGACCAATAGCATCAATACCCCATTAATTCAATTATTGATGGCGTGCGCGATGGGGGTGGTGGTATGGATTGCGTTAAGACCCAATGTATTAGGTGACACCACCGCAGGTGAGTTTATCGCTTATATCAGTGCCGCAGGGCTATTGAGCAAACCCGTGCGCTCGTTGACCGATATCAACCAAGGCTTGCAAAAAGGTTTGGCGGCGGCGGATTCTATATTTGAGATGCTTGATGAAGCCGAAGAAAAAGACACAGGCAAGGTTGAAAAAACCCTGAGTGGTAAAATAGTACTTAACAACCTAAGCGTCACTTTTGAGGATGGCAAACAAGCGCTCAACAACGTAAATTTGGTGGTCAATCCCGGTGAAACGGTGGCGTTAATCGGTCGAAGTGGCGCAGGTAAAACTACCCTAGTCAACTGTCTGATGCGCGCGCTAGAGCCTACAGCGGGCAATATTTATCTTGACGATGTCGCTATCGAAGATTTGACATTACATTCACTGCGTAGTCAGATTGCCAGTGTCAACCAACAAGTGGTGCTGTTTGATACCTCTATCCACAACAATATCGCCTATGGCGAATTATCTAACCGAACTTCGGAGCAAGTGATTGATGCCGCAAAATCAGCCTTTGCGCACGATTTTATCATGCAATTGCCGCAGGGTTACCAATCAAAGATTGGCTCACAAGGTTTGCAGTTATCTGGCGGACAACGCCAACGCTTATCTATTGCACGTGCTTTGCTAAAGGATGCGCCTATCTTGATTTTGGATGAAGCCACGAGCGCGCTAGATAACGAATCAGAATTTTATATCCAAAAAGCGCTGGAGCGCGTAATGCATGGGAGAACCACCATCGTTATCGCGCACCGATTAACGACAATCCAAAATGCCGACAAAATCGTAGTCATGGATAACGGTGAAATCATCGAAGTCGGTAACCACGACAGTTTACTAGCCTCGCAAGGTACGTATGCCAAGTTGTATGAGCGTCATTTTGAAGAGGACATATTGTCAAGCTAATGCAACAGACACTACTACAGGCGTGGCGCAACAAATCCCTCTGGCTATGGTTGTTATTGCCGGTGTCTTGGTTGTATGGATTGGTTTTTTGGCTCAATAAAACTATTTATCGATTAGGGTTAAAACCCGTTTATTATCCCAACGTGCCCGTCATTGTAGTGGGCAATATCACGGTTGGCGGTAGCGGTAAGACACCGCTAATCATTGCGGTGGTAACTTACCTGCAGCAAAAAGGGCTGACAGTCGGCGTCATCAGTCGTGGCTATGGCGGACAACCCAAGCTCATGCCCTGTATCGTGACAGCAAATTCAAAGCCCAGTGACGTTGGCGATGAGCCGTGCCTGATTGTGCAGCATACAGGTGTGCCAATGGCAGTCTGTCCAAACCGTGCTCAAGCAATTGAGTTATTGCTTGAGCAATTCCCCGATATTCAACTTATTTTGGCGGATGATGGACTGCAACATTTTGCCTTAGATAGGGATGAAAACTGGATTGTCGTCGATGCCGATCGCGGCTTTGGTAACCGCCAGCTATTGCCCACAGGCTTTCTGCGAGAACCCATTAAACGCCTGTATCAGCCCAATACCACCGTCATATTTCACCAAAGTAATTGGCAGGATACTCGGGCTTTAACCCATTTTTCAAATAGCCTAAGCAAAAATAGACATAGCATATCACCCGATGTTCGTATGCGTTTGCTACAAAAACCATTGGAACCTTTATTTAAAACACCTTTATTTAAAACGCCTTCGCAAAATAGCTTACCTGCCCAACAAGTCATTGCCATGACAGGGATTGGATTGCCGCAGCGTTTTTTTAATAGCCTAAGCCAACTAGGATTTGACATCATACCGATGCCATTGAATGACCATCACAATTACAGTTTGCAAGATTTTGCCAACTTGCCAAAGTTACCGATTATCGTCACTGATAAGGATGCGGTCAAATTGCGTGTTTTGTTCGCCCAAGATCATGAAAAAAATGACATTGTAACAACCATATGGGTGTTACCGATAGAAGCTGAGTTATCACCCGCCTTTTATGGGTTAATCGACCGACAAATCGGTGAATTGATTACCTTTGCTGACAATACTGACAATTAAAAAACTTGTAGGAAATACAATATGTTAAAACATTTGGTCATACCGGCCCGTCTAAAAAGTACCCGACTACCCAACAAACCGCTGTTAGAAATTCATGGCAAACCGATGATTCTATGGGTGATTGATCGTGCCAATGCGGTGAAATCGGCGGGAATTGCCGATGATATTTTTGTGGCAACAGATGATGATAGCATCGCTCAACTGTGTCAAGACTATGGGGCAGCTGTCATCATGACTGACCCCAATCATGCGTCTGGCACTGATAGGCTTGCTGAGGTAGCCAGATGTCAGCAGTGGTCAACTGAAGATATCGTGATTAATATGCAAGGCGATGAACCACTCGTGCCGGCAGGACTTATCAAACAAGTGACTGAGCTTCTGCTACAAAAAAAAGATTGCGTGATGGCGACTTTGGCTGAACCCATTCAAAGCGTTGAAGAGTTTTTACGGCCATCGGTGGTCAAAGTCGTCAAAAATGCCCACAAGGAAGCCTTGTATTTTAGCCGAGCGCCGATTCCTTGCGATCGTCATACAGCATTTTTGACCGAACAGCCAAATAGTGATGAAAATAGCGCGCCAAAAAACGCTTATCGACACCTAGGCATTTATGCTTATCGGGTCAGTTTGTTACAACAATTTAGTGTCTGGCAGCAAGGCGAGCTAGAGCAGCTTGAATCATTGGAACAATTGCGTATTTTGGAGCAAGGCATGCGTATCGCCATTGATATCGCTTCAGAATTATTGCCGCCCGGTGTCGACACGCAACAGGATTTGGATCGGCTCAATAAGATGTCATTATCAGAATTATTGAAATAATAAAAAAGCCCAAATTAATCTTGGGCTTTTTTGTGGTTTTTGCTTTTGTGATTAGCTGTTTAAGCTAAATAAATCAAGCGCTTTCACCAAAGATAAGGAGTTGAGGCGGGCTTGTTGGTCATAAATATTACAAGTGACAATCAATTCATCAGGGCGGATAGTCTCAAGAAAATGGTTAAGTTTTGGTTTGACACTGTCAGGTTTACCGACAAAAGAGATTGCCAACGACGATTCAACCATGTATTTCTCTGCAGATGTCCAAAAAGCATCAATATTCTCAATCGGTTTTGGCATTTGTGAGGGTTTACCACGGCGCAAATTAACAAAACTTTGCTGCGCTGAAGTGAATTGGTAAGCGGCTTCCTCGTCGGTATCGGCCAATAGCAAGTTACTTGCTACCATCACATAAGGTTGTTGCAAATGGCTAGAGGGCTTGAAATTCTCACGGTACAATGTCACCGCTTGCGATAACATCTGCGGGGCAAAATGAGACGCAAATACATAAGGCAGCCCTAATGCAGCAGCGAGACTGGCACCAAATAAGGACGACCCTAAAATCCAGACAGGCACATTTAAGCCATTAGCCGGCATAGCAGCCACTGTCTGACCATCGAGCGGGTCAAAATAATGCATCAGTTCTTGCACATCTTGCGGGAAGTTTTCGGCATCATTCATGGTGCGGCGCAAGGCACGGAAGGTTGCCCCATCCGTACCAGGGGCACGGCCGACGCCAAGATCGATACGTTCGCCGTACAAAGTGGCTAACGTACCAAACTGTTCTGCGACCACTAAGGGTGCATGGTTAGGCAACATGATACCACCCGAGCCAATTCGTATCGTTGAGGTGTGAGCGCCAATGTAAGCTAGCAACACACTGGTTGCGGTACTGGCAATGCCGCGCATGTTGTGGTGCTCAGCCAGCCAATAGCGGTTAAAACCTACTTTTTCGGCAGTTTGGGCAACAGTCACCGCTTGCTTAAGCGCGTTTTTAGCGTCACTGCCTTCAGGTACAGGAACAAGGTCTAAAAATGAAATAGGGATTTGTTTGGTCATCTTTGTCATCATTGTAGTCATCATAAAAAGAATAGTAGTCCCTTTATAATGGCGAATCCAAAAAAATCAATCACCCAAATTGTTGCTGACAAATATCAATGAACGCTTTGCCAAAATTACG
Source organism: Moraxella sp. CTOTU47915 (assembly GCF_031986685.1). Lineage (NCBI taxonomy): Bacteria > Pseudomonadati > Pseudomonadota > Gammaproteobacteria > Moraxellales > Moraxellaceae > Moraxella > Moraxella sp. CTOTU47915. The sequence continues at coordinate 89,814 of NZ_DAMAAE010000002.1, read as the reverse complement.
GATATCCCCATCGACACGGGTGGCTATCCACGTCACATGTTTTCCAAAAATTTTCGTTGGAATTTTGACAAGATTGCGATAATGCTGACCTTCAAATGCCATTTCAGCAATCGTGCCCACGCCCATACCAATACCGACATAGGTACTAATCACATCGGCATCCAAGGCAGTAAGCACGATATTAGGCGTCAGTTCTGCCGCACTAAAGGCTCTATCAATCGCACCACGACCCGTAAAACCACCGTGATAAGTGATAATCGGATAATTTGCTAAGGTTTGGATATCAATCTCAGTGCGATTCTCAAGCTCATGTCCCACGGGTACAATCACATGATGATACCAATCATAATAGCGAATACAGTGTAGATTATCGTGCGCAAGCAGCGATTCAGTTGCGATGCCAATGTCGGCTTGACCTTGTGCCACCATATTGGCAATCGACTCAGGGTCAGCTTGATGCAAAATCAGATGGACATTGGGAAATTGTTGTTTAAAGCGCTGGACCACCCAAGGCAACACATAACGTGCTTGGGTATGCGTCGTGGCAATTGACAACTCACCCTGATGGGGATTTTGAAAATCTAAGGTTAAATTTTCAATTGACCTTACTTCCACAAAGATTTTCTCAATATGCGGTAGTAGCAGCTCACCGATAGGGGATAGACCCACCAATCGCTTACCCTGCCGCACAAAAACTTCCGCCCGAAGCTGACTTTCGAGCGCGGCAATATGCTTACTCAGACTGGATTGACTGGTATGTAATACTTTGGCAGCTTGGCTCAGATTATAATTATTAATCACAGTCTGCCAAACGGTTTCAAGTTGTTTGAGTTGAATTTGTAAATAACGTTGATTGATGACAACATTGATTGCCATAAAATGACCTTAATAAAAAAACGAAATAAAATGCTCGCTATAAGCGCTTGATTGAGCTTAAAAATTAACAAAACTAGGCATTACCGCCATATGTGTATTAGACACCGCGCCTGCCATGCTACTATCGACTACAGATAAGCTTTCATTATCAACTGCCGTGACATGATAGGCATTATTTTGCTGATAGATAGCAATCGGGTATTGCATAATTTGCCTCAAAGCCGTCCACAGCTAACAACTGACAAAAAGGTTAAAAGTCACTGCAGGGTGTCAAGTATAGCATATTACCATAAAATAGCAGGTTCAAAACCTAGCTGCTTAAGTCAGGCTTATTTAATAGGCTTAAAATTTAAGAAATTGATTAATGTGGCAAGTCTGTAGACATTGACTCAGTTATCGACTTGATTGCAGTACCACCTTGTTTCAGATATCGCCGTTTCAGACATCCACAATAATTTTAGTTTGTCTACACCTAGAAAACCGCTACAATAGTAAGATTTTAATGAAGTTTTGTGGTAAATCGTGCGTGATGAGTGAGAGGTAACATGGAAATATCAAAACAACCTGTGTCAAACGACCAAGCGGCGCTACCAAGCGAAAGCTCAGCAGGCACAAAAAAGTCTTGGGGCGAAGCCATCAAAGCCTATATGGACAAGCGCGCTTGGGTGATGTTGCTATTGGGTTTTTCTTCAGGGTTGCCTTATCTATTGATATTTTCTAGTTTGTCAATTTGGCTCAAAGAAGCAGGGTTTGATATCAAAATTATCACCATGTTTAGTTGGGCGATGCTCGGGTACTCGTTTAAGTTTGTTTGGTCGCCACTCGTCAATGCCGTGCCGATTCCGTTGTTAACCAAAATGCTAGGACAACGCCGTAGTTGGCTAATTGTGGCACAAATTGTGGTCGCCTTTGCAATTTTTATGCTCGGTAGTTTTAATCCCACCAGTGATGTTGTACTTGATTACATGGCATTTTTTGCCGTGTTGTTAGGTTTTTCAGCGGCAACACAAGACATTGTGATTGATGCCTATCGTATTGAAATTGCTGAAAAATCCATGCAGCCTGTACTCTCTGGTATGTTTATGGCAGGTTACCGAATCGGTCTGATTGTCGCAGGGGCAGGGGCGCTGTTCTTGGCAGAATATTTTGGCTCGACCAAAGCCACTTACAACTACGCTGCTTGGCAACAAACCTATTATATTATGGCATCTTTGATGCTCATAGGGGTTGTCACCACCCTTTTGATTAAAGAACCCACCGTCACCCGTGTGCAGCATGAACGCCCGATGTCGGATTATTTTCAACTGTTTTTACTATTTTTAATTTCAGTGATTGCGCTGATTGCCAGCTTTATTGTCATCGGTAATGTACTTCCAGAGACTGAGTCAAAATTTTTGGGCTTTGTTTATGAGAGTATTAAATTTATTGGTGCTGTGGCTATTGCCATTGGCACCGCTTTAGTGTTATTAAAAGCCAAAATCATCAAAAAGCAAGTCGCGGTTGACATGTGGGTCGCACCGATTCAAGACTTTTTCATTCGTTATGGTAAAAAAGCCGTATGGCTGATTTTATTGATAGGCTTGTATCGTATTTCAGATATTGTGGCGGGTACGACGTCAAACTTGTTTTATGTCAACTTAGGCTTTAGCAAAACCGATATCGCCTTGGCAGTCAAAACCTTTGGGATGGGGATGTCAATTGTAGGTGGTATTCTAGGCGGCTTGCTTGCCGAGCGTTTTAAAATCATGAATGCTATGTTGATTGGTGCTATTTTAGCGTCAGCCAGTAATTTATTGTTTGTGATTTTGGCGGGCAAGGGTCATGATTTTTTTTATATGTACTCGGCGGTGATGTTTGATAACCTCGCCTCCGGTCTAGCAAGTGCCATCTTCGTCGCCTTTTTATCGGTATTGACCAATATTCGCTTTAGCATGGTACAGTATGCACTGCTTAGTTCATTAATGACCTTAACACCAAAAATTTTGGGTGGCTACTCGGGTGCAATGGTAGAGACCATGGGATATCCTGCTTTTTTCACCTTTACCGCATTGATTGGCATTCCTGTGCTGTTGTTGATTTATATGGTAGATAAGCATGTGATGAGCCAAGATGCGACAAGAAGTGATAATATCACCCATGAATAACTTAGTATCATCTTACAGCATTCAATCATTGTTGGCTGTACCAAGCAAGGTTGAAAAACACATCCGCAAACAGTTGCTCGGTGAGTATCTCGATGTAGGGCAAACTTATCTTATTACCCATAATAGCGAAATGGTAACTGCAGCAATAGCCACTCAATATTTTGCTGCGCTTGATGAGTTGATAGCCGGTAAACCATTCGCTTATGTACTAGGTAAACAAAGTTTTTGGCAGTATGAGTTTTTAGTCAATGAGCATACTTTAATACCGCGTCCTGATACCGAGAGGTTGATAGAAGCAGTGCTTAATCACCATAAAAATAGCCTAAGCAAACCAATGAATATTTTAGATTTAGGCACGGGGTCAGGTTGTATTGCCATCACGCTGGCAGAGGAATTTAAAAATTCCTCCGTTAAAGCAGTAGACAAGTCGCTTGATGCACTGAAGATGGCAGCACAAAATGCTAAAAAAATAGGGGTTAGTAATATCGCGTTTTTTGAAGGCAGTTGGTATGAACCCTTTATGACAGCCCATGCAGATGAAAACAACAAATTTGATATCATCGTGTCTAATCCACCTTATATCGATCCCAACGATCCCCACTTGGCAGGTTTAACCGATGAACCCATTAGCGCGCTAATCGCGGATAATAAGGGCATGGCGGACATCTGTCATATTGTCAAAACTGCGCCACAATTTTTACAGCCTCATGGCTTATTAGCAATTGAACATGGGTATGATCAGGGTGAACAGGTTAGGGACGTATTTTTGTCAAATGGCTTTGGCGATGTAATCACCGTCAAAGACTATGGGCACAATGACCGAGTAACGCTGGGTGTACTAAATTAGTGTACTAAATTAATGGGCTAAAATAGCCTAAGTAAATATGTGAAATTTAACAACTATGTCAGAACAAACAGAATTAACCGATGCAGAAATGCTACGCTATGCCCGCCAAATATTGCTAGAAGGGTGGGATATAGAAGCACAAACGCGGCTAAAAAATAGCTGTGCGATTATTATTGGCATGGGCGGGCTAGGCTGCCCACTTGCAGAGACCTTGTGCCGTGCTGGCATTGGCAAAATGCTTATTATTGACGATGATACGATTGATGAGAGCAATCTGCAGCGGCAGTCGTTGTTTACCCCTAACGATATCAGTCAATCTAAAGCGCTGGTAGCCAAAGCTAAATTACATGAAATCAATGCATTTTGTGATGTTATCGCCATACAAGCACGTTTAACAGCCGATAATTATCAACAAATGGTTGAACAAGCGAAAATAAATAGCCTAAGCAAATTAATCTGTGATTGCACAGATAACTTCAAAGCACGAGACCTCATTAATACCATCGCTGTCAAGTCAAATTTGTCACTATTATCAGCCTCTGCCATTGCGCAAACCGGGCAACTGGCATTATTTACGCCACAGCAGGGTTGCTATCATTGCTTATTTCAAGGGGCAGGAGATGATGAGCAAACGTGTGCCACTAGCGGCGTGCTTGCCAGTACTACCCAAATTATCGGCAACCTTCAAGCCCAAGCGGCTTTAAGTTTTTTGGGACTCGGTATCAATCCTATAGCGCAAACGTTATTGCTATGGAACGGCAAAACCATGAATCTTAAAAAACTTCACTATCGTAAAGACGCGAACTGCGAGATTTGTAGCCAACCATCGGCTATCACAGACGTAATGTAAACTAGAGTTAATCATGCAAAAAAATCACTTTTTGAAAAAATCCTTAAATGTCATTCAGCGGGTCGGGAAGACGGCAACCGTGGCTGGCAAAGCAGGGCTGCGCATCACCCAAGGTGAAAAAATGACCCCAACGCTGCTGCGCCAAAGCTTTGAAGAGTTGGGTACTACCTATATCAAAATCGGTCAGTTTATTGCCAGTACCCCGTCCATCTTTCCCCGCGAATATGTGACAGTATTTCAAGGCTGTCTGGATCAAACCACGCCCATGCCTTATAGCTATATTGAAGGTGTCTTAAGAGAGGAACTGGAAAAAGATGGGCAGACATTGGAAGATATTTTTCAAAGTATTGAGGTCAAACCGTTAGCGTCTGCATCCATCGCCCAAGTTCACAGTGCTATTTTAAAAAATGGCGATAATGTGGTGTTAAAAGTGCAAAAACCTGAAGTAGATACCATCATTCAAACCGATTTAGGCATGATGGTTGGGTTGACTAAACTGATTGATAGTATCGCACCGTCGCTAAAATTTGCCAGTATTTCACCCATTATTGATGAAATCCGTTTGCGCATGGCAGCAGAAACAGACTTCTTACAAGAAGCCAAAAACATTGATGATTTCCAAGATTTTTTAAAAAAAACAGACAATCATAAAGTAGTCGCGCCCGATGTTTATCATGATATCAGTACCAAAAAAGTACTTGTCATGACCCGGTTCTTTGGGGTGTCGATGATTGATGATGCCGCCATGCGTCAATACTGCAAATACCCCGCACAGGTGATGACAGATACTTTAAACACGTGGTTTTCTAGCTTGATGCTGTGCAATAGTTTTCATGCCGATTTGCATGCAGGTAATTTGATGTTGTTGACCGATGGTCGTATTGGCTTTATTGATTTTGGGATTGTAGGCAAACTTGAACCCAAAGCGTGGCAAGCCAGTATGGGGATGATGGATAGTTTTGCTAAAGAAGACTATCGGGGCATGGCGCATTATATGGTTGAAATGGATATGACCCATGCGCGAGAGCAAGTCAATGTCGATGTCCTTGCCCAAGATCTTGAATCAGTGATGAAAAAAATCTTGGCAGATGATAGTTTGTTTATGGGAAAAACCATTGACCAAACCATGCCAAACCGCTTGAAAGATCATACTGATGAAATCAATCAAATGTTGCTTGAAATGGTGGAAGTCGGTAAACGCCATGGTATTCACTTCCCAAGAGATTTTGCGCTACTGACCAAGCAACTGTTATATTTTGACCGCTTTATGAAAGTACTTGCCCCTGAAATGGATATGTTTCATGATGCGCGGATTAAAATGGCATAAACACGCGATGAATTAATCCTCTTTGCGCTGTAGCCATGTTCTAAGCCAAGTTAAAATCGCTTGGTGGTGTTTGATACATAGGCTCAGCGCCTTTAAGTCTGCTTTTAGGGTTTTTTGTTGGCGCTGTAGGCTTTCTAACATCAGTTGAACCACCAACTCTGTCACCAGGTCTGAGATATCATCAATATTGCGCTGACTAAGTTCCTTAAAAAACCGCGCCCAATGTTTGATAAGTTTGTTTTGCTGCTCTGAGGTCAAGCCCGCCAGTATAAAATGTGCTTTGGCATTGATTCGATCGTAAGTTGACCATTTTGGGTTATCAAAATCCTGCAATCTTGATTGAATGGTTTGAATCCAAGTAATCAACTTCAATAATTCTTCATCGGCAATGGCTTGCCAAGTCAGACAGCAGCTTTCATCATAGTTTTTGCAGGGTGTATCCATGGCATGAGTGATGCCATCAGTTTCACCAGTTGAATTTTCGTCCAATCGAATCGGGGCTGTTGGTTTGGTAGATGGGGGTCTCGGTTTAAAAACATTAGCCGCTTCGCTGCGCTGATAAATATCGCGGATAACAGACTGGCTAATACGGTTATTTTCCAGATTGCCTAACAGCTCTGGTTGAAACAAAAAACACAGCTGCAGATGCAGTTGTACCGTCAATTCGCTATCAAAATTGAGCAGGGCATCTTGCGCTTGCCGTGCTTGGTTTTTTCTCCCCAATCCCATTTTGTTTTTGATGTCTTCACGCAGCAACCAGCCATAACTGCCTTTTGGCAGTTTTTGGGTCAGCGCAGAGAGTTGCTGCAAAATCTTGCTGCGATTTTCAGGGGTATTGGTAGGATATTGGCGCGTCAGACTTGAGTACAAATAGGCTGATAGGGGAACCGCTTGGGCGATTTGTTGCCGCATCGCTAACAAACCATGGGCTTTGACATAACTATCAGGGTCATGATTATCTGGCAGTGTCAAAAAGTGTAATTCCTTGCCATCAGTGAGCGCAGGCAATCCCACTTCCATGGCACGCCAAGCGGCTTTTTGTCCTGCACTATCACCATCAAAACTTAAAGTAAGTATGGGATTAAATTGCAGTAATCTTTCGATTTGTGATTGCGCCAATGCTGTTCCCATGGAGGCAACTGCGCCATACACGCCCGCTTGATGAAGGCTTATGACATCCATATAACCTTCAACCACCAGCCAGTCTTTGGCTTTGGCCTTGCGGCCTTCAAAAAGACCATATAACACGGCTTGCTTATGAAATACAGGTGAATCTGAAGAGTTGATATACTTGGGCTGCTCATCATCAGACATGGTGCGACCGGCAAAGCCGATCACCCGTCCTTGTTGGTCGCGGATGGGAAAAATCACCCGATTGCGCAGCAAATCAAAATCACGCCCATTTTGCGAAGTGCGCACCAATCCCAAGATTTTTAAACCTTCGATGTCTTGGGGGAAGGCTTCTTCAAGATGTTGCCAACCGTTTGGGGCAAAACCCAAGGCAAATTCTTCGATAGTGTGCGGCGTCAGTCCACGTTTGAGCAAATAATGTTGGGCAAAGCTATTTTGCTGTAATTGATTTTGATAAAACTGGCAGATTTGGGTGAGTAAGTCGTATAAACTTGATGAACTATCCTGCGGGCTGTTATTTCCCATGTCATCAAAGGGTGAAAATCCGCCAACGCTTGCGTCATCATACTCGCCAAAAGGGATAAAGCTCGTATCTAAGTTATCAGACGTTTGAAAATCATCAAAAGCGTCTATCCATAAAGCCTCTGCATCGTCAATAGACGGACGCTCGGCAACATCTGAGTCAGAGAGGGCTTGAGCGGGACTTTGAGCTAGATTTTGATGAGAGGATGCCCTTGCTTGCGATACAGCAGGTTTGGGTGCAACGGGTGTTTTTTTATAAGTATGTGATTTGTTGACAGGTTCTTTGGGCAGTTCAATCCCCGTTTGACGGGACAATTCTTTGAGCGCTTCACCCGCGGTGAGGTTTTCGTACTCTTTTAAAAAGGTGAGCGCATTGCCGGCGACACCACAGCCAAAACAGTTATATAGCCCCTTTTGCGGATTGACAAAAAATGAGGGCGTTTTTTCTCCATGAAAAGGGCAACAGCCTTTGAATTCATTGCCCGAACGTTTGAGCTCCACATGCTTGCCAATAATCTTGACGATATCGGCATTAGCAATGATTTGATCAATGATGGCATTGTTACTCATGGTAAAAAGCGCATTTCCAGTTAAAAATTAGCTGATTGAAAAAAAATAGCTAGGATAAACCTAGCTAATGTTAACGGGGTTTATAGATTATTTGACTTGACTGGTATTGTCAGGTGGCAGACCCAAACCAATTGTGGTATCACGTGGTCTGGTTGGTGTTTCATCATTTGCCGTGGTAGCCGGACTTGGCAGGCGTATTGCCGCAGCTTGCTGAATTGAGGTCTGAATTACTTGTGGCTTGGTATTGCCTGAGTATTGACCCGACTGCTGGGCTAGCCCTTGAACAGCAGCATTTCGTGAGCTTTGACCGAGCACGCCCAATGTGGCTTTATTTAACCAGTTTGAACCGGTACGGGTATTATCAAGTTTGACATTGCCACGCGCATCAATCAGACCAGGGTAGTTGATACGAAGGAGTTGTTTATATTGATTAGCGGTATCGGTCATTCCCAGTTTGTCATAGCTATAGGCGATGGTTGCAATAGACTCTGGAATCGCTTCGCTTTGTGGATAGTACTGAAATACCCATTTAGCACGGTTGGCAGCTGCCACATAGGCTTTGCGTTTAATATACCAGCGCGCTACATCCATCTCACTTTCTGCCAATTGGTTATAAATATAACGCATACGTAGCGCAGCGTCTGGGGCATAGGCACTATTGGGAAAGCGATTAATCAGTTGCTGAAAGTTATTAAAGGCAATGCGCGAATAGCCCATATCACGGTGTGCAGGATTGAGCTTGGTGTATTTCATTACGCCGCCTGAGGCTGCCTGCATATTTGAGATGCCGCGAACATAGTACGCATAGTCAACTTGCGGGTTGGATGGGTAAGACTGGATAAAACGATCAGCACTGGCAATCGCATCCAAATAGTCACCATGTTGGTACTGCGCATACATCAAGTCAAGTAATGCTTGCTCGCTGTAATCACCCACAGGATAGAAAGTCCGTAAATCGTTCAACTGGCTAATCGCTTTGGCAAAATTGCCTTTTTTGATGTTATCAGACGCCGCTTGGTAGTAGCCTTGCTCGCTTTTTTCAGCTTTGGTCGCGACGACTTCGTCTTTGCCACCCAACAATTTTGAATTTTTTAGCGTTTGACAGCCAGATAAAGTGGTCAAAGCTAGAGTAATTGCGGTGACACCCACAACTTTGGAAAGATGATGCATACGAACCTCAAATCTATTGCAAAAATATTTGCCCATCATAATACTTATTGTTCAAAACTGAATGCAAAATATTGTATTAAAAATTTCACTAAGTCTATCACGAAACGTTATACTTTGTGACCTATCCGCGCATATTAATTTTGCAAATCCCTATACCCTAACTCTGAACTGTTTATGACCACGCCAATCGCCTCACATCCGAACAACTCAAATCCAATCGAATCAAACATTGAACCTATAACTGAATCTATGACTCAAAACAATACCAATCAACTCGAAGAAGAATGGGAAAACCTGTCACAACCACAGCCAAGCACTCAAAACTTGCAGACCCACGATGCTGGCAGTCATCAAATTGTCCAAAATTATACAGTCAACTCTGAGCAAATAGGGGAGCGCATTGATAAAATTGCTGCCTTGGTGTTTAGCGACTATTCGCGTGAGCAAATTAAAAATTGGCTTGAGTCAGGCGAATTAACCGTAAACGGCGCAGCGCAAAAACCCAAATATCGTCTTAAGCCCAATGATATGTTGGTGCTTAAAGCGAGTTTGACCGCTCAACAGCAAGATTTGCCTGAGAATATCCCACTTGATATCTTGTATGAAGATGAGGCGGTGCTGGTCATCAATAAGCCCGTAGGCTTGGTCGTCCATCCTGGCGCGGGCAATGGGTCAGGTACGCTAGTCAACGCGCTGCTTTTTCATTATCCTGACAGCCGCACGCTACCTAGAGCAGGATTGGTACATCGCATCGATAAAGAAACATCGGGTTTAATGGTGATTGCTAAAGACAGTCAAAGCCAACTGCATCTAATTAATCAGCTTAAAGACAAATCCGTGTACCGGCTTTATCAAGCGATTGTGTTAGCGTCCGCGGCTGAGCTTGCCCGCCATCGCACCATTGACGCCCCCATTGGTCGCCATCCGACCCAGCGCACTAAAATGGCGGTGGTGGGTAGTGGCAAACCCGCTGTCACCCATCTTGAGAAAATCACAGCGATAAGCGACGCTGTCTCATTGGTCAGCGTCCGCCTTGAAACAGGGCGTACCCACCAAATCCGTGTACACTTATCAAATTTGGGTTTTCCCTTGCTCGGAGATCCGCTTTATGGCGCTGCTCGTAAAAATGCAATATTGCTAAAAACCTTGGATGACGACCAAAAACACGTCGTGCAACAGTTCCAGCGTCAGGCGCTACATGCTTATGAGCTTGGCTTTATCCACCCAAAAACAGGCGAGCCTATTAAAGTGCAAGCGCCATTACCCGATGATATGCAACAGCTACTTGAACATTTACAGTCAATATAAAGACAAAGACACGGTAGATATATCACATGAATATCTGGTTTAAATATGCCATCACTGCATTAATGGTGGTATTGGTTTCAGAGTTTGCAAAACGCAGTGACAAGCTAGGAGGATTTATAGCCGCGTTGCCATTGGTGACGATTTTGACCTTGGTTTGGCTGTATCTTGAACATCAATCCACCGAAAAAATCGCCAATCACGCCTATTACACATTTTGGTATGTGATACCCACCTTGCCGATGTTTTTAATTTTTCCATATTTGCTGCCAAAAGTTGGTTTTTGGGCGGATTTGGGCATTTGTATCGTAGTGACGGTTATGATCTTTTGGTTATTGGCCAGACTACTAAGCAACTTTGGTATTCAATTATTGTAGAAAAGCCAAAATTAGACCATTTTTTCCGTTAAATATTTCCAATAGCGTTTTGGCAAATACTGAATATGCAGCTTGCGATTTAAGCGCTCTTTGATGGTCACGTGGGTAAAATATTTTTGCCAAAGCGTTTGGTATTGTTGTTCTGCCTTGCTATAAAACTGCTGCGGATGCAGTAGCGCTTCATCATCTACTTCACAGATGATATGGACTTGTTCGCTGGGATCATCGTGAGCATAATAAATACCAAACCCGCGTTTGACATCATAAATCGCCCAAGTCTGATCGGCATAGCGTTCTTTAAAATGCTGATGCAAAATGGGTAATACATTAAAATCTGGCTCAACACGCGCAAAATATACCGATTTGTCGGTGTCTGGCATTTGCATTTGTTCAAATCGCACAAACGCCTGCATACGGTGGCGCTCACGCCCGACCATTTTGATAAGCTTGCTCACTGCCATCACATCCGCATGGGTATAATTCTCCCACACATCAAGGTTGGGATTGGACAGTTGAAACCGTACCACCCCAAACAGATGACTATACACCGTAGGCGATTCTGATAAAAAGCCCCACAGCAGTTGCCGCATACCGTTTTTGCCAAAGACGTGCGCTAATTTATCACTCACCCGTAAAGTTTTGGCTTCATCGGTCGCGACGGTGACAGTGTCTTGCCAAAAATTGGGCACCACTTCATGCTCGGCTTGAATGGTCACAATCGGGGTGTGCTGCCAACCATTCTCATAAATGGTGAACACACACGTGAGCCAGCCTTCAAAGCTGCCATCAAAGATTAAAATGGGGGTCTCAGCCGTCACTAAATCCATAAAAGATTGACCTTTTGCACAGTGGACTTTAAAACCTTAATTTTAAAAGATTGATTTTAAAAAATTAATTCTAAAATAATAATGCTAAAACAACGCCAATTGACCATGCCGTTCGGCTTTGAATTTGGTTTGGGTCTGCGCCAGTACATAATCGCGAAAGTTATCCTGGGTTAAATGACTTAAATGCTCATTGCGACCTTTGAGTGCGATAAAGTATTTGGCACGGTTTACGGCAGCGCCCATTTGCTTGAGATGTTCGAGCGTCAAGGTCGAAAATTTTCGTGCCTGAACAATTTTTTTGGCGGTTCGGGTACCAATACCAGGAATACGCACAATCATTTTGTAGGGCGCGGTTTGGATATTGACGGGGAAATGTGACTTATTACGAATCGCCCAAGCCAATTTGGGGTCACAGTCCAAATCCAAAAACGGATGGTCATCGGGTAGAATTTCTTCTGCTTCAAATCCATAAAAACGCATTAACCAATCCGCTTGATACAAGCGATTTTCTCGCACCATCGGCACAGGGGTACCCATGGCGGGCAAGCGATTGTCACTGAGCATAGGCACATACCCTGAATAGTACACCCGTTTTAGGTCATATTCTTGATAAAAATGGCTCGATAAACGGATGATTTGTAAGTCGGTCTCTTGCGCTGCGCCCACAATCAGCTGGGTACTTTGACCCGCTGGGGTAAATTTTGGGGTATGTTTGTGTTGTTTTTTACTGTCTTTAAACACCACAATTTGTTCTTGCACCACTTTCATTGGCGCTTTCATATCGTCATGGTTTTTTTCAGGCGCGAGCAATGCCAAGCCAGATTTGGTGGGGATTTCCATATTGACGCTTAAGCGATCGGCATACAATCCTGCTTCTTGCATCAGTTCAGCAGATGCACCCGGAATGGTTTTTAGATGAATATAGCCATTGAATTTGTGCGTAAGGCGCAGGGTTTTGGCGACACGAACCAATCGCTCCATGGTATAGTCGGGCGATTTAAAAATCCCTGAGCTTAAAAACAAGCCTTCAATATAGTTGCGCCGATAAAACTGCATGGTCAAATCAACCACTTCTTCAACAGTAAATGCTGCGCGCGGCGTATCGTGACTGCGCCGTGAGGTGCAATACGCGCAGTCGTAGATACAATGATTGGTAAACAATATTTTTAATAAGGAAACACAGCGGCCATCTTCGGTATAACTATGACAAATACCCGAATTAGCCGTGCCGAGTCCTTTATTATGATTGTCACGCTTACTGCCACTTGATGAACAGGAAACATCATATTTGGCAGCATCGGCTAAGATGGATAATTTGTCTTGCAATCTTTCATAATTCATCGCGTAAACCTTGCATATCTAATCTATCAGCGGATAAAAACATAAAAAATAGGTTGCAAAATTAAACTTAAGATGACTATTTTACCTTATCAGCCGCTAAAAATACGCTTAAAAAAAAGCAAGACGACAACGTGTGACGTCTTGCTTTTGGTAGATTAACTAATTAGTGTCTACCAATTACGAATTACGAATTACGAATTACGGATTAACGATAATAGCCGGTGCAGTCGTGACAGGCACAGTGGTCATTGTCGCTATCGCAGGCGTTGATGCGGGTAGCAATACAGGGGTTGTCGTGGTAGTAGAAACAACCGTAGCAGGTTTTGACACGGTTACTGTCGCGCCTGAGCCTGTTTGTACCGTCACTGGGGTGGTGGTATTGACATTCGATGTTGATACTACAGTTGTACTAGGCAGTGTTGTAGTAGGTGCTGTTGTTACCACAGGGGCTGTGGTAGTGACGACAGGCGTAGAGGTAGATGTAGAGACAGTGCGATAGGTCGGTGTAGTGACAATTTGTGTCGGGTAAAACGGCATACCATCAACGATGGTAAATCCATTGGGTCGAACCATTACCGTATCGCTCGTGCCATCGATATGTTGATTGACAATTGTTGTGGTTTTTGGCGCCACGCGGGTCGTGGTTACCGTTGTCGTTTTCTTAGCGGCGGCTTTAACGGTGCGCGCATTACTGGGCGTTGCCACGGCACTCATGGCAATCACCGCAACTGACGCGGCAACGATTTGGGATTTTTTTATAGCGGTCATCATCATATTGTGTTTCCTCAAAAATACACATGGAATTGATGAAATTATTATGCGCATATTGTTGATAGAAATATAAGTTATAAATGTAAATAACACGCAAAATTTGCAATTTATGCGATAACTGCTGTGAAAAAATGTAACTGCATGGGTCAATTAACCCATTGAACAGGACACTTTGGCAGGCTTGAATTTTTGCTAATTAAAGCGCTTAGACAAGCAAAAAAATAGGCGTGACAGTTGTTTTATTGGGTTACAAGGTTTATCCTTATCCGTTGACATTGAATATTTGGGCAATGCCACTTTAGCGTAAATTTTTTAGCAGTCAAACTTATCAATTAAATGTAGGAGCTATTCATGTTTTCACATGTAGAACCGTATGCAGGTGACCCGATTTTGGGGTTGATGGACAAGCATAAACAAGACCCACGTGCCGACAAAGTGAATTTGGGTGTGGGTGTATATTTTGATAATGACGGTAAATTACCCGTCCTCAACTGTGTGCAAAAAGCTGAAGCACAAATCGCTAATCCACCAAAACCACGTCCCTATCTACCAATGGACGGTCTGCCAGGTTATCGCGCGGCTTGCCAAAACCTATTGTTTGGTAAAGATGCACAAGTATTAAAAGACCAGCGTGTGGCAACCACAGCGACCATCGGTGGTTCAGGCGCGCTCAAAGTCGGGGCTGATTTTATTCATGCTTGGTTTCCACAAGCCAAATGCTATGTGTCTGACCCAACGTGGGCGAACCATATCGGTATCTTTGAAGGGTCTGGTTTTGCGGTGGGCAAATATCCCTACTATGATGCGGCGACCAATGGCATCAAATTCGATGAACTCATTGCTTTCTTAAACACCTTGCAAGCCCATGATGTGGTGTTGCTGCATCCTTGTTGTCATAACCCAACGGGCGTTGATTTGACCCAAGCGCAATGGGATCAAGTGCTTGAAGTGGTAAAAGCGAAAAATTTGCTTGCATTTATGGATATTGCCTATCAAGGCTTTGGTGAAGACATGGATGCAGATGTCTATGCGATTCGCAAAGCAGTGGACATGGGCTTGTTGTTCTTTGTCAGTAACTCATTCTCAAAAAATCTATCACTGTATGGTGAACGCGTTGGCGGTTTATCTGTGGTGTGTAAAGAAGAAGCACAAGCCAAAGCGGTACAAGGTCAATTGCAGTTCAATATCCGCCGCATTTACTCAAGCCCACCTTCGCACGGTGGTCACGTGGTTGATATCGTGATGAATGACGACGCGTTATTCAATGAATGGGTACAAGAAGTGTATGTGATGCGCGATCGTATCAAAGACATGCGCCAAAAACTGCGTGACAGTTTAGAAGCCAAATTACCCGGCCGCAGTTTTGACTATATCACCAAGCAAAACGGTATGTTTAGCTATACCGGTCTCACCCCTGAGCAAGTAGCGCGCATTATCAAAGATTTTGGGATTTATATGGTTGCTAATGGGCGTATCTCGGTTGCCGGTCTAAACGCTAGCAATATCGACTATGTAGCCAATGCCATGGCAGAAGTGTTAAAAGACTAAGCGTATTACATGCGCTCATTAAATAAGCCTGTTAAAAAACTAAGATAATTAAACAATCAAAACCCTTAACCGCGTGTTAGGGGTTTTTTATAACTTATGATTAACGGGGCGGGGGAGTATTTAAGCCCTTCTGGTAAGATTGTAGAAATATTTTTGAGGGTTGTTAATTAAATCGCCACAAAAAACCTTGCTTTTGGTATCGGCTTTTGCTGAGATACCGATTACAATAATTTTAATAAAAATAGGATATCTTTATGGTCGCCCACAACCCCATACCCAATTTTCAAACCTCAACTGATTCTACGCCGCCATCCATCCCGCAAGCCATCACCCCCCAGTTTCGTGAAATCGACTACGGCAATAACGTCGCCCAGCGTACTCTGTGCGTTCTGGTGTTAGATTTGTCAGGCTCAATGGCGATACGCTCAGGCAATGGCGACAAACGCCGTATCGATATGCTCAATGAAGGGATTGAGGCGTTTTATCATGATTTGATGAAAGACGAAACAGCCCGCAACCGTGTGCGTTTGGCCATTGTCATCGTGGGCGGGGTCAATGACACTGCAGAGCTGATGATGGATTGGACGGATGCGATTGATTTTTTCCCCATTAAATTTCGTGAAAATGGCATGACGCCGCTCGGGCAAGGTATGTTGCTTGCGCTCAATTTGATTGAGCAAGAGCGTATCAATCTACGCGACAACGGTATCAATTATACCCGTCCTTGGGTCATTGCCATGACGGATGGTCTGCCCACCGACAGCCAAGATGTGTGGCAGGCGGCTATCAATCAAGGTCACCAAGCCGAGCAAAATAATCAATGTATTATTTATCCGATTGCCATTGATGCGGGCGTGCAAGAAATTAAGATGCTCAAACAGCTGTCGATTTTAACCCCGCCCGTGCATCTCAACTCCGTTAAGTTTGTCGAATTTTTTGTGTGGTTGTCCGCGAGTCTTAAGACCGTCTCACAATCTGCGCCTGGAGAAACCGTGCAATTAGGGAGCATCTCACCGTGGGCGACCATTCAAAGTTGATGGTAAAGACAATCACCTGCAACGCTCATGATAATAAAAAAACCTAAAAAAACTGGGGATAATGATGAACCAAACCACGGATTTGTTCGCGCCAACATCGCAATTATCAGTCCAATCATCTTGGCAAATGTATGGCGCATCCAGTATTGGTAAATCCCATATCGACAGCAACCTGCCCAATCAAGACAGTATCTATTTGCAAAAAACCGAAAAAGGTATGGTCGCCGTGGTATGTGATGGGGCGGGCTCGGCAAAATTTAGCCAAGCGGGGGCAGCGTTTTTTAGTCAATCAATTGGAAAAATGCTGCTCAGTCTCGGTGTGGGTCTCAGTGTTAGTCACAGTGTCAGTATCAGCGGCATTGCGTTTGATTTGGTGCAAGTCAAACAGCAAATTATCGAGCAATTATCACAAATACGCCTCGACCTGCAGTCACAGCTGACCGCTGAATCGAGCCTAAGAGATTATCACACCACCTTTACTGGGCTACTCATTCATTCAAATCATCAAGCACTATTGGTGCAAATCGGTGATAGTCCTCTTATCACCAGCCAATTTGTTGTGCGCCATCCTCACATTGATTATTTTACCAACTTGCAAGTGTACGGGGATGATAGCAAGAATGAATACGTCAATGAGACGCATTTTATCACCCAAGACAATTGGCAATCCTTTTTAAGGGTTGAGCCCATTGATTTATCGCAAGTGGATTGCCTTGCACTGATGTCGGATGGCTGTGCGGACTTGGTATTTGAAGGCGCAAGTGTTACGCCCAAAATTTACCGCCCTTTTTTTGGTAACTTGCTATTTAATTTAACCCAAAGTCAAAGCTTACAGCAGGGCAGCGCGATTATTGAACAGGCGCTTGGCAACCCTGCCACCTATCGATTAACCGGTGATGATAAATCCTTGGTGGTATTACTAAAAAATCAACAGCATTATCAAAGCCTTGAACCGATGGTTGAGGGGCAAAATAAAACCCTAGCGAATGACACCCTAGAAAATGACACGATAGCGACTGCACCAAACAACCCCACGGTTTGGCATGCCGATGCTGTCAATCATAAAAATACCCGCGCCACTAGCACGCCTGATGACGTAGCATTTAATGACATAACCTCCAATAACATCAATAACATAGCGCCTAACCCAAATCCGCAAGCCAGTGTTGTAGATACTGCTCCTGCAACGCCAGCTGCCACAACGTCACAGGTTTTGCCGCCTTCACAGTCCGTCAGTGACTCAACTAGACAGCGGCGTAATACCGCTATGATGGCTGGCGCAGTGATGCTCATTGGTACAGGTATATTGGGCTGGATAAATAAAGATCGGTTGCTGCCGACGCAAACTGTCAACAATGTAAATACTGCAGCATCGGTGGCGAGTACAACGCCCACCTCGGCTATAACGACCCCACTGATCGCGCACGCACTGGGTGATTCCTATGCCATTAACTTGACCGAAGCCGCAACGGTTACCGAAAGTGGCAATCCCAGCGATGATCCCATCTTTAAGGTAATAATAGCTAGCCCGCAAGGTCAGTCTATCGATGTCATCGAGCAAAAATCTAAACAAACAAGTAGCGCTAAAACTAAAAACGACAATAAAAACGAAAACAAAAATAATGCGAATCAGCCCTTATTATCCGCCACTGTGACCACGGTGGTCGCTAATAAAAACCCAACGGTTGCCAGTGGTGCAGCGAGTACAGCTTTGCAAAACCAACATACCGAGACTGAGGCTACTTTGGCGGCTACTTTGACCGACTCACAATTTAACAATCATGTTGTCAAAATTGCCGCTAAAGCAAGCTGTTTGCCAGTTACCGATACCCATGATTTGACAAGTTTAGGGGTCACCATCCAACCCACGATGCATTACTACAACTGCCAAATTAGCTTGCCTATCAAATCGATAACGAGCCAAATAGCTGGGTTAAGCAAAAAGACTGAAATCTTGGATAGTCTGACGCTTGACAAAGGGTTATCAGAAATTTTAACTAGCTCTACTAGCCATAAAGCAGCTACCGCCTCTACGGGTTTGCCTGCTAGCACGGTCAGCGATTCTAGCGGCAATCAGCAAATACAGCTATACTATTTGGGTGTTACTGACACAATAAATCATATGAGTGCCACTGCTAGCACTGAGTTAGCCGCTTTACCCACCTCATCTGCCAATCTTAAGAGATAGTTCATGCCGTATTTAATTGCAAACAATCAGCGTATCACCATTGATTTGCCTATCTCTCATGAGATCGGCTCTGGCGGTATGGGCATTGTCTACCGTCTTGGTAATCTGTTAGGCACGGGCAATTTGGTGGCAAAAATCTTTAAAAATCCCATCGACCCCAAAAACCCCAGCCTTGCCAAACTACAAGCCATGATGGCGCGCCCGCCTGAGCATATTTATGAAGTGATTAATGGGGTAGGATATACCCAGTTTGCTTGGGTGAGACATCTGATTGTCGGCGAGCATGATGAGCTCATTGGCTATGCCATGCCAGAGCTGGATTTTGATAGGTCGTTATCGCTCAATCCTTTTATGTACCCACGAGAGGCAGCAAAACTGACCGCGTATCAGCAGAGTCTCAATTATCGCGTGCAGCTGTGTGCCAATATTAGCGCCTTGATGGCGGATTTACATGGTCATGGGCATGCCTTTATTGATTTTAAAGAAGCCAATATGCGCCTGATGCCAGAGCCAAGCACGGGCATGGATGATGATTATAAAGGCTTTATCGTTGGGTTTATCGACTGTGATAGCTACCGTATTACTGGCAGTGATGGCAGCGTTTATCCCAGTCCTGTCATATCACCTGAAATGACCAGTCCTGAATACCATGAACACAAAGATATTGGTTTGTTGGATGAAAAACACGACCGTTTTGTACTGGCGATTGAGCTGTTTAAAATTTTAAACAATGGTATTCATCCTTTTTATTTTATCCCTGTCTCAGACCGATTAAAAAATGCTGCCCATCGCAACACCGACCAATTTATCAAAGAGCGGCTATATGCTTATGGCTTGCAGCCACACCCAGAGATTGCCCCGCTAAAAAACAGCATTCATATGTGTTGGGATGACCAAACCCGTGCAATGTTTGATAAAGCGTTTTTATCCACCCATCCAACTGATCGCCCAAGCGCCGCCGAGTGGGAAAACCATCTACGCGGATTGGTTCAACACCGCCAGTTTAAAGTGTGTGAAAATTATCCCAATGATGCTAGCCACATTCATTTTGTTGGTAAACCCTGTCATCGCTGTCTGTTTTTAACCGTACCCAATAACCCGTTAACCACGCCCGTCACACCTGTGCCCGCAATCATCGCTGCAGCGACAACCAGCGTCTGGCAAACCACGCCCACCCGTGCTTCTGTAGCGTCCACTGCCGCAAATCACCCAAGTCATCAGCCAAGCGCGGCTTTGGCCGGTTTGATGGGTGATGAGACATTGGCAAATAATCGTCGGCTTGAGCAATCGCTCAATACTCAGGCTAACAGTCACCGGGGCATACCGAGCCAACCCATCAATATAGTCAATGCAAATGTAGTCAATGCAGGGGATGCAGTCGATGACGCGACCCAAACACCGGCGACTCATTCAATGGCGATGCCAGATACGATGCTAGATACAATGACAGATGCGAGAACAGCACCCACGCATCACACTGATACTCGAGATGCGACACCCACTACGCCACCGTATACTACTTCTACCGGTGAGGTATCTGTCAAAAAGCCCTCTAAAGGGTGGCTGATAGCGATGATTGCTGCCCTAGTGGCAATCGGTGGCTATGGCGTATCAAGGTTAAAATCCGCCTCAACACCGACGACATCACAATCCGCCACTACCAATCAGTCCGATAATACCAAAGCGGCAAGTACCGATGATAATTCACAAAAAAAACCAAAAAGCCAAAATAGTTACAGCACCATCATCAAATCGCTACCGACTGCAAAAGCCACTATGACGCAAGCGCTTAAAGAGCAAAGTGGCTTTTTTTCTTCCTCGTCGCAAACTAGCGTAGCCAAGCTGTATCAAGACACGCTCGGTATTAGCCCCGAGTTTTTTGATAAAGTCGTCAAGGTGGGTGAGTTTGCCGAGCCATCGCTCAAACAGCTGCAAGAGCTCGGTTACAGCCAAGATATCAATGCGACAAAGCAATACTCACTTGAAGCCTTTCGCAACGCGGATATGGGCTATTTTAAACAGCAGCCCATGAATAAAACGCTCGCCAAACAACTCAATGAAGCGGCAAAAAGCTATTACTGGCGCAAAAAAGACCCAAAAGCCGCCGCTTATCTTCAAGCGCAAGCAGTGAAATACAATCCTAACCAAGGCGAATATGTCGCCAATTTTGCTTATTATTTATTTAAAAACAACTATCCTTATAGCAAATCTTTTTTGCTTTATGCGCTACAAACGCCGCGTGATAGCAGCAAATACCCCAATACTTATATGATTGAATTGGCAGCAGCAATGGCACTGCAAGCGGGTGATGACAAAGGCGCAGTGGGGTCGTTATTGGCACAGTTTTATACCACGGACGATCAACAAAAACGTTGCCAAAACATGTTAAATTATCCGCAAACCTATCCAGAACTGGTACCCATTGCCGAGAAAGTGTTAGCCATTATCGACCAGCAAAACAGCAGCGGCGCCAATCCTGTGCCTGCTGAGTGTTTGCCGCCATATAATTGGGTGGTTGGATCGTCAAATTAGTTTATCAAATTGAAAATATCAAAATAGGGTAGTAAACATCTATGATTATTGTCTGCCAACAATGTGGTCAAAAATTACCAAAAACTGCGGTTATGTGCCCAAATTGTGGCAGTCGTCAGTTTGCGCAACAATCTGATAATCATACTCAGCCGCAGCAAGCAAATTCTTTTGTACAGTCAAGTGGCTATAATGCCTATGACAGTACCCATAACGCGATCCAGCCCGAACATTCTACTTGGCAAAGTTATACACCAAATCCATCTGCAGGCAATTATCAACCGACCGATATGCCAGCTGTGCAGGCTAGTCAACCTATGCAGCAACCTGCTCAACCAATCTATGCACAGCCTAATTATGAACAGCCTGATATTGCTCAAGCGTCAAATCTACCCGCACAACCCTCTGACTATGCAAATCCTTATGTCGCTCCCGCAGTGCAACCACAGCAACCTAGCCAATACCCAACTCCCGCTACCAATCAGCTGCCTTCGACCGCGCTGCAGACTCGTAAGCCGGCTCATACCATGCTGTATGCAGGTTTTGTGCGCCGCGCATTGGCTTATCTATTTGATTTAGCGTTAGTCAGTTTATTATTGGGATTGGCTTATCAATTATTGTTGCCGCAGATTTTACCGCAGCTTGGCATTCGTGGGTTTAGCGATCAAACGCTTGCCTTGATAGCGTATGGATTTTATTTGTTTTATATGACGTTATTGACCTGTTTGGGACGACAAGCAACGGTGGGCAAGGTGATTATGGGTATGTGGGTGTTTGGTATGCAGGGTCAACGGGTTAATTTTTTCCATGCGTTAATCCGCGAAACCTTAAAACTTATCTTATTGCCATTTGGTTTTTTGATGTGGTTTACCGCCCGAAAACAAACGCTGCATGATTTAATCGCACGCACGGTGGTGTTGTATGACCCCAATTAATTTTTAAACAGGGATAACAATAAAAAAGTTAATCAATTTGGAAAACCCCATGCTAAACATAGTGAGTCGTACAAAAGCCAGCAAAAAACCCAACGCCAAAGCGCAAACGTTGAGCGAAATCATGATTTTAGCGGTGGTATGGCTCCTGTTAATTGGCGCATTTTTACTGGCAGATTACGCCCATTCGCCCAAACTGCAGCGTTATCAACTCGAATTGATGAGCTATACTGAAGGCATCGCCAAACCGCAACTGCTTAGCAAATATTGTGGCGACAACGTTATTACTAATCTGTATGACAACCGTAATGATCCTAACTATGGCATGACTCAAGCTTGTGCCCAAGCCAGTCAGCCCACACAATTAATGAGTGAGGCAAAGCAACATTTTGCCAAAACCCAACAAGCTTTAGCGGCGGCATGGCAAGCCCAAGGCAAACAGCAACGCCAAAACGAATTGGTTGAGAATGAAACCGAAGTGAATTTGGGTGGCGATAAACTCAGCAATCGCCAAGATTGGCTACACCTTAATGCTAGCGGGCAACTCGATAGTTTAGACAACTTAATGGCGGTAAAAACCGATAAATTATCCCCTGCCGACCAAGCTAATTTTGCGGTGTCATTACTTGCGGTTGCCGATGGCAATCGACGTTTTGCCTACAATCGCCTGTTTAGCAATCAGCCCGCCATCGCCAAATTGTTAAATCAATCGGCAAATGATGTCGCCAGTATCTATGACGCCAATAACAACCAACAAAAAGCCTTGCAAGCGAACAATTTACTGCCGTTAATTGGCACGCCCATGCATTTGGGAATGCTCACTCAGGTGTGTATTTGGTCATGGGTGACGTGGGGCTTGCTATGGCTGTCGCGGCGTAAGCATTGGTTGGAAGTGTTACCGATAGCCATCACCGTGTGGGGATTGGTCATTGCGGGTGTTAGCCATAGTGTGATATTGCCGATGATGGTGGGGGGCGTGCTTTTTTGCGTCGGCGTGCTACTGAGTGTATTGACGATTTTTTCGCCCATGCGTCGGTTGATGGAAAAATTCCCCGACAACCGTGCCATGCTGTCATCCGCGTGGATTTATCCGTTGTTTGTAGGCTTTGCCACCTTTGGCTTGATGATTTTGTTTGATTTAAGCACCCGTAGTTATCTGTCACTGCGTTATATTTTTCTCAATCATTTCAAAGATTTGTTTTGGTGTTTTGTGTTTATTAGCCTGGCTCGCCCGATTAGCAGTTTGGTTAGTTGGGGGCTTAAAACCCTCGTTGCCAATAACTTACTACACAGCAGTTGGGGCAATGTCAAATCGGCGATGACTAAAGCCCGTGTGTGGCTGCTTGCCTTTGCGGTGGGTTATTTGGGCTTGGCAGTGTTGATTCACAGTGACAGTGCGAAAGTCGCTGAACTGTCAAAGATTTGGCTGATGGTGTTCTTGGGCGTGTTTTTGGCGATTAACCAACGCGGCTTGATTAATCATCTGTTTTTCCGCTCCAAAAAAATGACCCTGCTGCTTGCTTTCGCGGTGGTGTTGCCGTTTATTGCACTGGGTATTGCCAATGAAAAAGGCACCATGTTGGTATTTTTGTTTTTGTTTACCTTTTTGGTGGGCGTGGCGCTATCCAACAAAATTTTCCAAATGGGCGGTCGGGGTTATATTTTGGGCGTGTTGTCGAGTACCGCGATTTTGCTTTTGCTGATGATGGTATTGGTGAATTTAAGCGGGTTTGATGCGCGTACTGCCGAGCGGGTCAATGCGTGGGTCAATCCGTTTGTGGCGAGCAACGATCAGATGGCGATTTTGCATTGGTTTCGCGATAGTGTGCCGATGATTGGCTATGGATTTGGCGATATTCCGTGGTGTGGTTATCACTTAACAAACAGCCATTTGTCGGGCTGTCAAGGCGTACCGCTACAGATGCAAAGTGACTATACCATCACTTCGGTGATGGCAGTGGTGGGTATCGGGGCCAGTGTGGGGCTGATGATGGTGTATTTTGCTTGGCTTGCGCTCATTGCCCGTCAGCAGATGGCGTTTGCCAGTGAGCAGATGAAATCACGGCTGTTATCGGGCGGTTATTTTTTGCTGGCGTGGGTGATTTTGCTGTGGGTGGTGATTACGGTGTTTCAGGCACTTGTCACCATTTCAGGGAATTTAGGAATTTTACCGCTCACGGGGGTGACCTTGCCGTTTTTAAGTTATGGCACCAGTAATTTATGGCTCAATAGTATTATGCTCAGTTTGGCGCTGTTTCAGCCAAAGCTGATGTTGGACGGCAATAAACCATAAACCGTATGCTCAATAACTTATCCAATTGTAGAAACGTCAAATTTTAGTAAGGCTTGCAAAAATTAAAGGTTCAAAATGACCGAAAACCAAACCCCGAAAGACGAAAACAGTCAAGAAACTATGAACAGTGGCAAGTTAGAAACTGTTCAAAAAATAGATTCTAACATCTTACCACAAGATAATAATGTCACTGATTCAACCACAGAGATTGAAGAAACAGCCACGCCTGCCAATACCTCCGACAATACGCAAGCAAGTGAAACAAAAAATAGTAACAAAAAAATCAAAAACGACGGTAAAGTTGCCAGTTTTCGGGTTTCTCAAGCGCTTTACAAAACCATTTTGACCAACTTACAAGTAATTTTGGTGGTGTTTGTTGTCGGCCTTATCGGCTGGCTGGCCTGGTATCTCTCGCCCTTAACCGCCTCAAATACCACGTACAATGCAGAGGCGAATGAAAACGCCGTGTCACTTGTCGTCGATAATCTGGGTATGGCGGATGTGGTCAACCAAGCCAACAGCCAAAATACTAATACCCAAAGTGCAAACGCTAATCTATCAACTTCGGTCAACGCCACGCCTGCCAAAACGTGCGACTTAATGCAGCCCAAAAACCAAGCCCGTTTTACCGACAGTATCAACCGAGTTAATCAAAGTCTGCTCAGCTTGTATCAGCAAAAACGTCTAGCCAACCAATACCAACTGCAAACTGCCAGCCTTTGGCAACAAGCCTGTGAGCAACATATCAACGAAGACGCGTTAGCCTTTGCGCTAAAAACGCTTGCCAACCCAGAGCGGTTGTTGCAACTACAATGGCGAGAACAACAGCCCAATCGCCGCAATCAAAACGACCCCAATGTCGCACATATGCCAACCAATTGGCTCACCCAAACCAACCCTTGGTATGGGCTACCGGGCTGTGTATACATCAAAACCGCCAAAACGGCGGACAATCAAACAGGCTATCTGTATGTCGATAGTCGTGGCAATACCATGACTGACACAGGTGACGTTGACTCATTAACCCAGCTTTGTAACAACCCTAGATTGATTCCGATGTCGGTCAAGTCCTTGGCGGTCAAACCATTGACAGGGGCGGCGACTTTACCCAATGCACCAGCATCTGACCCAAATAATGCTTTTAATAAAACCAAAAACGATATTCAAAACCAAGCCAATGGCGTGTTGCAAACCCTACAAGACAAACCCACGCAAGACCCGAAGAAACGGATTGCCTCCACCAGCAAAACTGAGGTTGCTTTGCCGACCAATCTAGGGTTGATGTATAGCGAATTGTCCAACATTCACGCCAGCCATTTTGACCGCCAGTTATTGGATGCTTATCAAAGCTACCAACAAAAAAATGATCAACGCAGCTGGTGGCAAAAACTCACGGCACCGCCAATCAATAGTATCAATGTCGATGGCTCGGATATCAAAATCGGCTACAACATGGCGTTAACCTTGGATCCCGCTGTACAAACAACCGCCCAACAAGTAGCGGATTGTGTCACCAATAACCCCAATGGCACGGACTGTAATAACGTGCTATCGCCTGCGTTGCAAAATGTCGCCAATGGCATGTATGAGAACGCCTTGGTACGCAGTATCGGTATCGCGGTGATTGACGTCAAAACCCAAGGTGTGCTTGCCCTTGCTAGCGCTGACTCCAATTGCTACCGTGCCGATAATGGCGATACCACGATTAAGCCCACAGGTTGCCCGATACTGTGGAAAAAAGACTGGAGCAAGCAAAATCTCATGAACCATGCGTTATACCAAACCGTGTACCCAGGTTCGACCGTTAAAACCGTACAAGCATTGGCACTGGTACGCGCCAATCCGCGGTTTAAAAATATGCAAACCCCTGAAGCGCAATATCTCAAACAAGTGATGGCAAGCTCATCCACCGAAAAAGTGGCGAATTTTTTATATTGTCACCGCACGACCAGTGCGATGTCATTGCAACGTGACCGACAAGGCGTTTGCCCAGGTATGCCAGCCTTTAAAAAAGCCAGTGATGACATGGGATGGAGTGTGAATTGTGCCGGTAAAGGGGGAGTGAATTGCGGATTTAAAGATTTATTGTTTGGTAAAGCCTATAATAGCGACCCGATGCTACAAAGCCGCTATTTTTCAGGTGTACTGCTCACCGATGGCAAGCAAGATTACACCACCAAGCAATTACAATTTACCGAAAGCCAAGTGGCAAGCTGTGTCAAAGCCAATGGCGGACGTATGAATGGGGCGTGTCGTCAAGGGGGCGATATGCTCAATGCCAGCATGAACCAAGTGTTTGGCGCAGGTAATGCCAAAACCTCGGTACTGGGTGTGTCAGATATGTTTGCCAATCTGCTGATTGCCGATAATGGCGCGACCCGGCGTCGTGGCGTGCATTTGATTGAGGATTTGTGGGGCGTCAATCAAATTCCGCTGCGTCCTAAAGCCTGGCGAGGCAATGCCCAAAGTCAAGAGACATTGACCACAGCTACCAGCCAACTCGGCGCCATGCCACTGGGTATCAACCAATCTGACGCCCGCGGTGCGCTTAATTTATTATCAGGTACGCTGCTAGCAGGCACAGGTTTGGGCGGCGGCAACGGCACAGCTTTTGCTGCCTGTAACCAAGCGATTGGTAGCTGTGCATGGACACAGGGCGTGATAGTGGGCAAAACAGGCACGCCCGGCTTTAACTATCCAACCCGCCAAAACGGTCGCAGCTTTTATACCCCCAATGTCACCGCCAGTATGGTGGCAAATCTGTGTAACAATGCGGACATTCGCGCAGGCAAAACTCAGCCATCGGTGGCGTGTTATGCTCGTCCGTATAAATGGTTTGTCTATGGGCTAAAAGACAAAAATGGCAAATGGGATAAAGCGGTAGCGGTATTGGTTGAACGTAACTGGACTAAAAATGGCTTGGTCGATGACCCTCGCGATGGCATTAACCGAGCGGTACAGGCAGGCATGATATTAGCCAAACAGATGTATCAAAGCTCAGCGATTAGCCGTCCTACCAGCGCCAACCCATTGGCTGATTCAGTGGCTAATTCAGCCACTGATGCTACGCAAGCTGTTAAAAAAACACAACATCAATCAAAAAGTTAATCATTAAGAGTAAATTATGGCTTACATCACCACCAATCACCGTTTTATCATTGACGACAAACACCCAAGCGATGTGTTTGATGAAATGGAAAATTTCTTTAGCCTATACACCACCGCCATTGATGACTTACAGCGAGTGAGCGTTCAGCTTTCCGTGCCGACGAGTTTTGATATCACTGCCAATAAGAAAATGGCAGAAAGCTACCGACACTTTACCCAATCGCTCAAATACACCATGCCTGATATTCATATCTTGCCGCTTAAAACCCATGCCGCCCAAACAGCGGATGACGACGACATAGCCAGCGAAGCAGATAATTCGGTCATTTTGCTGATTCAACGGCTTGACGGCTATGCGCTAGATGACGAAGACGAGAACCCCAGTCTGTATAGAAGTGTGTTAGGGCGACTGATTCCACGTTTTGCTGAAGAAAAATCCGAGGCGGGATTCTACCCTGAGCGCACACAAATAACTTTGCCAGAACCCATTCAGCCACCCGTGCCTTCATCGGCGATGCCACAACAACCGATTGTGCAACCGAGACCACAGCCTGTACCGCCCGCGCAATCACCCATACAACCTTCAGCACCTGCAGTTGCGCCGATGCAGCCGCCGCTGGTGAATACTGAGGCTATGCCATCTGTATCCTCTAAGCCACAACCTCCAAGGGTGCAACCACCGGTTCAAACGCCAACACCTGTGTCCAAGCCGATGGTAACTGTGTTGCCAAACATCCAAAAATCCGCCAAGCCGTACCAAGATTTATTGACCGATGCGATTATGGCAGCGGCGAAACAATTGGTGGATAAATCCCAAGTCATTACTCAAATTACATTAAAATCCAATGATGGACTGACAACCGCGATGGTGGAGCAATTATTTAGCAGTTTTAATCATGCCCATCAATCCACCCATACCCCGCATGATGCCAT
Organism: Moraxella sp. CTOTU47915; assembly: GCF_031986685.1. NCBI lineage: Bacteria > Pseudomonadati > Pseudomonadota > Gammaproteobacteria > Moraxellales > Moraxellaceae > Moraxella > Moraxella sp. CTOTU47915. The sequence goes on along the minus strand of NZ_DAMAAE010000002.1, from coordinate 61,188 downwards.
TGATTTGGTATCTTACGGTTATGAAGTATTAAAACTTAAGCTTGCCACAATTGGGGTAACCTTGTCCGACGAAGCGCAATTTGGGTTAAAAGCCAAAGTGCAAGCCACGCCAACTGATATCGCACGTTTGCAAAAAGGTGAAGTGTTTAGCAATGAGATTAAACTGGGTGTTAAATTCATGACTCAGACTCAGGCACAGCCAAACTCAAATCATCATACATCAGCAAGCCCGCCCGCTTTTAGTACTGCTAGTACTGCGCCACGCCAAGCGCAAAGCAAACTGCCGCAGTTGAACCAAAATCTACAGCAGATTGTTTTGACCATAAAATCTGTGGATGGGCTAGGGGAGCGCCAACAAAAAGTACGCGAGTTTCCGATTGTGTTTGCTAGTCGGGAAGCACAAATCGCGCATGCCTTACGTCTATTTGCCGCCAATGACCTAAAGCTTGCCAGTGGCGTGTATTTTGTGATTGTCGAATCTCAAGGACAGCTGCTGATTGATGAGATTGACCCCAACATCGCAATTACCCGAAACGGTCAACCTATCAAACAACATGATGTTTTGCTGCCCAATGATGTGCTAAGCATTAATCATGCGATAACTGTGCAGCTGTTGTTAACCCATTAAATGGGCGTAAAGTAAAACAGCATCGATAAAGTGGTTTTTTAAGATGATAGATTTAACATGATAGAGCATGGCATGAAACCCAGTAAGTTATATTTACCCCATGATAAGTCGTTTAAGGGTGGGCGGCTTATCGATTATTTGGCGGCGCATTTTTCTCATATTAGTTTGGCAAACTGGCAACGACGGTTTGACAGCGGTTTAATTAGCCTTGAGCGTGGTGAGCCGCTCAAACACGATTCGCCCTATTTGGCAGGGCAAACTATCTTGTACTATAGGCAAGTTGAAAATGAGCCTATCATTCCATTTGAGCCCAATATTCTTCATTTGGATGAACATTTACTGGTGGTCGATAAACCGCATTTTTTACCCGTCACACCGTCAGGTCACTATGTCAGTCAAACCCTGCTAGCCAAATTAAGAAATCATCCAGATTTACAGCAGTTAGCGGTAAATGATATTTCACCCTTGCATCGGTTGGACAAAGACACGGCAGGCGTGATGTTATTATCGGTTAATCCAAGTAGCCGAGGTTGCTATCATGCGCTGTTTGCCGATAGACAAATACACAAAACTTACCACGCCATAGCACCGACTCGCAGCGATTTATGTTATCCCTTTCACATTCATTCCAGACTTGAGCGTGGCGAGCCGTTTTTTTTGACCAAGATGACCCAAGGTGAGCCGAATGCGCATACCACAATTGAATTGATTGAAAATAACGGGGCGTTTAGCTTATACCGATTAACCCCGGTGACGGGCAAGAAACACCAATTGCGGGTACATATGGCAAGTTTAAGTATGCCGCTGTTAAATGACAATTTTTATCCCACTGTCAAGCCCCAAGGCAGTAGCGATTTTGCAAAACCGTTAAAATTGCTGGCAAAATCCATTGCGTTTATTGACCCTATCACTCAGCAAGCAAGGCGTTTTGATAGCCAGCTACGGCTGATAAAAAATTCTAACTGATTGATTTATTTAATTTTTATCATTTCTTTAAGCTGCTGACTGGCAAGTTTGACATCTTTTTGCCCCAAAATTGCAGAAACGACTGCCACGCCGTCAATCACATCACCAGTGGACGTGTCGGCAGCTTGCAGCGATTGTTGTAAGGCGGGCAGGGTGGTGTGATTGATACCACCAATGGCGACAATCGGAAGCGTTACCGCTTGTCGTATTTGCGTTAAGCTCGCTATGGTAACTGTTTGTGCATCTTGTTTGGTGGATGTGGCAAACATCGCGCCAACGCCCAAATAATCTGCGCCGTCTGCTTGCGCTTGGATGGCTTGCTGGGCAGTGCGCGCGGAAACCCCAATGATTTTATCCTTGCCTAAAATTTGCCGAACCACGCCACAAGGCAAATCACTTTGACCGATATGCACCCCATCTGCCTCAACTGCTAGGGCGATATCGACGCGGTCATTAATCAGTAATGGCACGTTATAGTGGTGGCAAATCGCTTTGATACGCAGCGCGCGCTCATAGAACTCTTTGCTAGCAATCGCTTTTTCTCGAAGCTGCACCAATGTCACGCCGCCCAATATCGCTTGTTCAACGGCTTGTTCAAGCGTTTGCTGTTGCAGGCAATTGCGATCTGTGACCAAATACAGCCGATAATCAGCACGGTTATGCATCATGTTTGACTTCCAATATCATATTGACATGCTCAATGCCGTCTTCAAGGTAACAGTCACCTTGTATACAAAAGCCGAGCGCTTGATAAAAGTGTATCAGATAAGTTTGAGCAGCGATAAAAATCGGCTGGCTAGGGTAGTATTGCTGGCAAATTTCAATGGCTTTTTGCATCAAATCATGCCCATAATGGTGACCCCGAAAATCGCCAACCGTTAACACGCGACCAATCGCGACATAACCCAAATAATGATAATCAGCTGGGATAATCCGCGCATAACACACCAGATTATTATTAATAAAACCCTGTAAATGCCAACACACCAAGTCGGTATCATCAATTTCTGGATAGGCGCAGTGTTGCTCTACAACAAACACCTCACAGCGCGCCTTAAAAATGCCATACAAGGCTTGTGATGATAACTGTGGCAGTAGATTGAGTTGAAACGTTAGCATACGAATAAATCGAACATCTGCATTATTTTAAGCTGGCTTGGCTGTCGATAGTATGCCATTTGACCATTTTTTTACCCAATAACGGCAAGCAAAACGAAGGCAATTGGTACGCGCCAATCAGCGGTAAAAACATCGCACCCATAAACGGCGTGGTGATGGTATACGCCAATAACACATTGCGGCCACCGCAAGCCAGCGCAGAGATAATGGCGTTTTCATAGCCAAAGCGGCGGTATAAAAAATAGGCAGAAAAGTAAAATACTAACGACAAGACAGTGCCCAAACCAAACAAGCTTAACGCCTGCATGGGATTGGTGTCAAAGGTATGTCTAAAGCCCGACATCAATCCAAGCGGAAACATCATCAGTAGAATAATGTTAAACTTGGCAATTTTTGGATAATAAGTATTGAGCGTATCACGGGGAATGTATTGGCGTGCCGCAACCGCCAAAATCATGGGGGCGATAATGTAAATCAACAACCGCTTAATATACAGGACAAAGTCTAAATGGGCGTCCTTGCTGCCAAGTAACCACAATATGACCAGTAAGCTAATAGGCATGACCAACGTGGCTGTGATGGTTTTTGCCATGGCTAGCAGTGCATCAAAACCCACTGCATTCACAATAGCGCCCGTACCAAATAGCGGTGCGGTGGCTGACAGACCCGCGATAGCCAACAACAAATCACCACGCACACCTAGCAAATAAGCAATCAAGGTCATGGCTAAGCTCATCAGCGCACTTTGGAAGATGGCAAATCCCCAAACATATTGGGTCGTCATGCGTCTAATCAGCTGGGTTTGGTCAATGCCCAACAAGGTAAAAAACATCAAGAAAAATAAAATCTGCGGCAGAAGCCCAAGGACAAAATGCGACAAGTCAGGAAATATAAATCCAATCACGCCAAACAATGGCATAAAAATCGTACTGTGACGGGCAATAAATCCAATCATGATAAATCCTTGGCGATTTTAATGATAAACAAACAAACGATAAATAAATAATTGAGTGAGCATACTACTCATTATTGATTGATAAATGCAAATGATTTTGCTGCTAATTGTCATTTCATCATTAAATTAATCACTGTGCCATATATCCCATTTTTGACGCCGGTAGCTTTCATTTCGCATAATGTATATTATGTTAAATAAAATAACTCAAACTAAACGCTAACTGCCACTTAAACCTCACCGTGTCTGCTAACGGTCTTTCACAGCTTGCAATGCGTTATCAAGATTTTGATTCACCGTCTTTTCTATCAGTGGCAAAAAACTTTTGAATAAAAACCCAAGCTTTGCTTGCATATCAAATACTTTATCATCCACTGTTAACATACCTGTCACACCGGCACGAGAAAAGTTGACGCGTATTTGCTCATCACTGCGCACTACATCGCAATGCATTTTATAGTCTTTTTCTGCTGATACAATCCAGTCTTCGGTTATCTCAAAGGCTTGGGCTTTACTGATGCCATGCTCACGATGAATCACAAAATTACTCATACTTTTCTACTTTTTTTCTACGCTGTCTTAGGTTTTTAGCTATCTATTTTTAGTGGTCTGCGTTCGCTTAATCTAGGTTAGCCCTTCAAAACACGTACGGGTCACGATAGCGATAATCTCATCATCGTTATACAGCTGCGATGAGCGTAAAAACCCCAGTACAGGGTCACAAGCTCTGGCATATAAGGTATATAAAATTGCCAGGCCTGGTATGTTGCTTTGCAACCTGCCCTCTGCTTGCGCTTGCTCAATCCATTCACCGATGCTATCTGACAACATGACCAAGTTGTTGGTGTAATCATCATTGGCAATTAGCAGCTCGCGTAGCTGGGAGTTCTCACTCGGTAGATTCGGCATTTTTTGCGCCAGTTTTAGTCGCATCGCCCACTGTGTCAGCGCTTTGAGCTTATCGATGGCGGTTTGGTCGGTCGCGTTTAGCTGATTGATGACCTCAAGCGCTTTATGCATGATATCAATCAGCGCCGCCATGCCTAGCGCTTCTTTACTGGGAAAATGTCGATACAATGACGCCTTGGCAATGCCCACCGTATCGGCAATCTCATCGACGGTCATCGCGTCATAGCCTTTGGTGGCTAACAAATGGTTGACTGTTTCAATAATCAGCGACTCACGCTCTAGCATCATTCGCTGTTTAAACGTTAACTTTTTCATCACAAGTTTCTAATGTTTTTCAGGTTTCTAATATTTATGAGGTTAAAAATTAGCTAATATTATACTACAAATGTTTTTATGATACTTATTATTTGATTATATACCAATAATTATATTTTTATACTAAATAGTATAAAAACTATTGCCAACCATCGGCTACTCTTTTATAGTATGCGATAAGCCGTTGTCAAAATTTTGTATTGAGTTGTTATATTGAGTCGCTATGATGCCCAGCCCCCATTCCTCAAAGCCATTATCCATCGTCATTACAGGTGCAACCTCAGGCATCGGTTTACAGTTGGCGATGGATTATCTAAGCCAAGGGCATGAGGTGTATACCGTGGGTCGAAACAGCGATGTTTTGCACACATTGGCAACGATGGGAGCAAAAACGATTCAGCTTGACTTAACCGAGTATGATGCCGTGATGCAAGCTTTTAGCGACATTAAAACGCTGGATTTATTCATTGCTGCGGCGGGTATTTGTGAATACATTGACATGCCAGACTTTGATTCGCGGTCTATCATGAGGGTGATGAACGCAAATTATGGCTCGTTGGTGCATGCCATTGAAGCACTACTACCCGCCCTGAAGGCAACTAAAGGTAAAATTGTCACCGTCGGCTCGGCTTCTGCTTTGGTGCCCTTTGTGCGTGCAGAGGGGTATGGTAGCTCAAAAGCGGCAATCCATTATCTGAGCAAAACCTTGCAAATGAGCCTGCAACCTTATGGGGTCAAAGTGGCTTTGGTAGTGCCGGGCTTTGTCAAAACGCCGATGACGCTGCAGAACGACTTTCCAATGCCTTTTTTGCAAACTGTACAGCAAGCCAGCCAAGCCATTCAACACGGGATTGCCAATGATGATAATATCATTGAATTTCCGCAGACATTGGTACAGCCCTTAAAGCTATTGGCAAAGTTACCTGATACAGTATGGCATTTTGTGGGTTCAAAACTTTCTCATACGACTTAATCATTTGACTTGTTAATCATTTGACTTGGCTTTAAAGGTATATCCGCACATGGCAGTGTTTACAAAAAAATCCCCGCGCTCTAATCACACAGTCCCCAAGACTGTGGTGGCTAATCCTATAGCAGCCAAGCCTACTAAGCCAAATAGTAGCACACCAAAGATTGCCATTATTGGCAGTGGTGTATCAGGGCTAACGTGTGCGTATTATCTCAAGGACAGTCATGCAGTGACGGTATTTGAAAGCAATGATTATATAGGCGGGCATGTCAATACGCTGGATGTCACTGTTACCGAGCGCTCACTTTTTGACAATCCTTTTTTTAACAACCCGTTTAGACCATCAACGGAAAAAGTCGCCATCGATACAGGGTTTATTGTATTTAATGAGCGTACTTACCCCAATTTTATTCGCCTGCTTGATGAACTCAATGTGCCATTTCAAAAAGCTGAGATGAGTTTTTCGGTTAAAAACACTTATATTAATTTTGAATACAATGGTCACACGTTAAACAGTCTGTTTTCTCAGCGCCGCCATGTGCTAAGCCCTCGATTTTGGCAATTTGTTCAGCAGATTTTACGCTTTAATCGCGAGACCAAATCACTATTAGCAAATTTTCGCCAAGCCGATAAAATACAGCAAGCGGCTTTAAGCCAGCAAACACTCGGGGATTATTTAGACAGTCATGACTATGGCGAGTTGTTTAAAACCAACTACTTGGTGCCGATGGTATCTGCGATATGGTCGATGGGAATGGATGACGCCAAGCGTTTTCCCCTACTCTTTTTTGCCCAGTTTTTTGATAATCATGGTCTGCTAGATGTGGTCAATCGTCCACAGTGGTTTACCTTGGTGGGCGGCTCAAAGCAATACGTCAATGCCTTAATCACTCGGCTTGCAGCAGCAGGTACAACCCTGTATATCAATACCCCAGTGCAATCGGTCACGCGTGGCAAGGATGGGGTTAGCATTGAATTTATTCATCAAGGTAAGCGTCAAACCCAAGTGTTTGATGACGTTGTATTTGCTTGCCATGCCGATGTAGCAAGACGTCTACTAGCTGACATCACTGAGACAGAATCGGCTATTTTAGGGGCTTTTGAGTATACCGATAACGAAGCGGTTTTGCATACTGACACCCAAGTTCTACCCAAAAAACCGCTGGCTTGGGCAAGTTGGAATTACGCGATAGATAAACCCACCGCACGCGTGGCTGACCAAAAACCTATATTGACGTATCACATGAATATCCTTGAGCGATTGAGCGCAAAACATAACTATTTGGTGACGCTTAATACACCGATTAATGAGGCGCATGTCATCAAACATGTGGATTATCGCCACCCTGTATATGACAACAAAATGACCAATGCCCAAAAACGCTGGCATGAAATTTCAGCGAAGCAGCATACCCATTTTTGTGGCGCTTATTGGTTTAATGGGTTTCATGAAGATGGGGTAAAAAGTGGCTTGCGGGTATGCCAAAGTTTGGGGGTGGATATCGATATTTTGGTCACTACCAATACCACAGTTGCCACAACCGCTGCACAAATCAAACGGCTATCTAAGCCCAGCAAACCGTCGGCAAAATTTACCGTATCAAAGTTACCGAGCCACGCTGATAAAAAACGCTCGGTGCTGCAGCGACGGCAAGTAACCGCCACGACCAACCATGCGTTTTGCCAAAACCTAGCGCATGATGGTTTGTGCAACACCCCTCAAAGGTAAATCATCATGACATTTGCCCATCAAATCCTGCAAGGTATGACTTGGCATGCCAGACAACTCCCTACCCCTCATGAATTTCATTACCCCTATCGGTTTTGGGCGGTCAATTTAACCCAGCTAGCGGACAATCCATTACCTAATGTAAATATGAGCGCCAGTCATGTGCCAACATGGTTGCCCCAATGGCTGAAAAAAAAATGGCTGAAAAAATCGCTGCAACAATCATTGACTCTCCCTCTGCTATCGCAGCACCATTGGGCGCTTTATCAATTCCATCAAGCAGATTATTTTGCTATCAATCGATTAGACCCCTCTTTGGACAACTGTCTAACCGCTTCAGTAGGACAACCTGCGCCATCGGCTAGTTTATTGGTCAAAGCCCAACAAACTTGGCAGCAATTGACTGGCAGTCAGCCGACTGGCGAGGTGGTGGCTTTGGTCGTGTTACGTAATATGGGTTGGTATTTTAGCCCTGTCAATTTTTATATTGGCTTTGATGAGAACCACCAGCCAAGCCATTTTTTGGCAGAAGTCTCTAACACCCCTTGGAACAAACGCCATTACTATGGTTTTTTACTCGCAGGTGAAAAGACCTTGTACCAACATGACAAAGGTTTTCATGTATCGCCTTTTAATCCCATCAATCAGCAATATCATTGGCGTGTTGAGATTCACCCTAAACGCTATGCATCGGCAAATGACAATCCCGAGCAAAATGGCTTTGATGTTGTGATTGATATTGGACTGACAGATAGGCGTGGCAAAGTGTTTAATGCAGGCGTGAGTCTAAAAGGCGTTCAATTGGACGAGGCTTCGGTGATAACGGCAATTAAGCGCCGACCCTGGATGAGTGCCACATCATTACTGCAAATTTACTGGCAGGCTTTTAAATTATACGTGCTAAAACGTGTACCTTATCAAGCTTATAACCAACGTTTACCCCAGTAATTTACTGAAATTTTTTATGGGAATTGACTATGACACCGTCTTCTTTAGAGGCTAAAAACACTGCAATCTCTCACCCGTCAAATCACCTATCAAAAGGTAAGGAGACCTCGGTTAAACGCCGTCAATCCGATTTAGCCAAGCGGCGCTCGTTTACCGATTACCTACCCTACCCAATTGTTGATCATCTGCTCACGCCCGTTCAACAAAGTGCGGCAAAAGCGGCACGGCAAATAATATTTTTATTGCTATCAAAGCTCAAACAGGGTCATCTGACCGTCATTGAAACCTTCCATCAGTCTGACCATGTAGCGAGTAAGGTAGCGACTCATAAAACCTTCGGTGTTAAGGTGCTGAATACTGATCTTGTAACACAGTCGCCAGTGAGCGATACACAACGAACGCTAGGGGAACAAATTGGCAATCATCCTTTGGCAGTGACACTCACCATCCATTCACCGCAAGTGTATCAACACCTATTAACAGGCGGTTCGATTGCTTTTGCTGATGATTATATTGATGGTTTGTGGCAAGCCGATGATTTAACAGCATTTTTACGCTTGATTGCCCGCAATTTGACCCTCATCAATACCATCGAAGCCAAATTTGCCAATTTTACCAAACGCTGGGAACACCGCCAACACCGCAATCGGCATAATGATAAAAACAACGCCAAATCCAATATTTTAGCCCATTATGATATTGGCAATGCGATGTATGCATTATTTTTGGATGAGCGCATGATGTATTCATCGGCAATTTATCCGACACCCTTCTCAAGCTTGGCGGCAGCACAAACCCACAAGTTGGCAAAAATTTGTGAATTAGCTGAGTTAACAGCTGACGACCATGTCATTGAAATCGGCACGGGCTGGGGTGGGTTTGCTATTTATGCCGCCACCCAATATGGCTGCCGTGTCACCACCACAACTATCTCAGACGCGCAGTATGAAGAAGCCAAACGCCGCATTGCCGCTGCCAATCTAACCGACAAAATCACCCTGCTAAAACAAGATTATCGTGAGCTTACCGGCAAGTATGACAAGCTGGTCAGTATTGAAATGATTGAAGCGGTGGGTCATGAATATTTGCCAGATTTTTTTGCCCAGTGTAATCGACTGCTCAAAGATAATGGGCTGATGGTATTACAAGCGATTACCTTTAATGATCGGGGTTATCAAAAATATTTGCATGGTGTGGATTTTATCCAAACCCATGTTTTCCCCGGCGGGTGTTTATTGTCTAACAGTGAAATTCTTAGCCAAGCGCGTGACCATACCGATATGCAAGTAACGTCATTGGTTGATTATGGCTATGACTATGCCCGTACCTTGATTGATTGGCGCTATAACTTTATGCAGGCGCTACCGCAGCTCAAGGCGCTCGGCTATGACGATGCGTTTATGCGTTTGTGGCATTTTTATTTTGCGTACTGTGAAGCAGGATTTTTGGAAAAAACCATTGGCGTGGTGCAAGTACGCCTTGAAAAAGCCCAATACCGTTAACCCAATTCGTGCAGCAACGGGTTCATGACAATCAATAACAAGACACAAGGATTTAGCAATGGCACCATTAAACTATCTGTGGGTATATCTGATCGCCGTCATGGTATTTTTGGGTATTGATGCCGTATGGCTTAAAACCATGACCCAACGCTTTTATGCCCCGCGCATTGGACATTTACTCAGTGAATCACCCAATATGACGGCAGCAGGCGTGTTTTACCTATTTTATGTTTTTGCGCTTTGTGTGGTAGTCATCTATCCACAGCTAAAAGCTAACGCGTCATTAACGGTATTGGCAGGATATGGAGTGGTCATTGGGCTGATGGCATATGGAACGTATGATTTTACAAGCTTAGCATTACTTAAAGGTTATGATAAAACTGCGGCACTGGTTGATTTCATTTGGGGCGGCTTTGTCACAGGATTAACTTGCGTGATTGTGGGCATCATCTACAAAAACTGGTTGATGGATTAGGCTTACGCTAGGTACGAAGCTACCACCCTAATACAAGGCTAAGGCACAATTTTAAGACTGATTTAAGGCAGATTTAAGGCAAAATTTCTTTGCCGTCCCAAGCCCAAATTTTGCCCGAGTCTTTAGGCGTAAGCTGATGCAAAACCTTAAGTAAACTTTGTGCTGAGAACGCTGCGGTAAATAACTTGCCTTCTGCCACATTTTTTTGAAAGGGTTTGGATAACTCACTGGCTACCGTGCCAGGGTGCAAAGCAACAATAATTGCGTTGGGGTTTTTTCGTTGCAGTTCGATGCTTAAGTTTTTAATGCCCATATGTAAACTTGCTTTTGCCATTCGATAACCATACCACCCGCCCAAGCGATTATCCGAAATACTCCCTACCCGTGCCGACAATACGGCAAATAGCGACTGGGAGGATTTGTTTAAGGCGGGCAAGGCGTATTTAGCAATCATCATCGGTAATACCGCATTGATATGGAAATATTGGTGCAGCTGATCGGCTGTGATATCACGCAGTGATTTTTCAGGCGCGATGTGTTGAGCGTCGATTTTAGACTCATGTAATAACCCAATCGTCACAATGACACTGTCCAACGCTTGAGTGCTGCTTATCGCTTTGATAAGCGCGGCGACAGCCAGTTCATCATCAAAATCAAGCTGATGAGGGACGATATGAGGGTGGCTAAATGCCGGGGGTTTTCTGGCAATGGCATGAATGGTGGCATTTGGATAGGCGATAGTCAAAAAATCACAAAATGCCTTTCCAATCGCGCCAGAAGCACCAAATATGGCGATATGTTGCATATGCTACTCGCTTTTTAGTAATTCAATCATCGCTTTTGCCAGTTTTTGACCACTTAAGTAAGCAGACTCGACATCACCCTTAAGTAGCCAGTCCCCACAGACACCGATATTTTGGTCGCTATCTAGTAGATAGCCTAACTGGTGGTTACCTGATTGAAGGTTAACCGCTTCGCCTGTGGCATAGCGCCAGTGGTGTATGTCTTTGTGTGCTGCATTCGATAAATCGATACCCAATACTTGACTCGCCGCTTGTGTCAAATGGTTGATACAGGCAGTTTTATCCTCCTCAATATGTCTATTGGTCCATGCTGGGGTACTATGAATCACAAGGCTATAACCGCCTTCGCGATGGGGTTTTGCACTATTGACGATAATTTTACCGATATCCTCACTCTCGATTTTGGCATACTCATAGTCTAAAGCTAGCGGCGTATCAAATCCTAGCATCAGCACACTAGAGGGCATGAGCGCATATTTATTCAACACTTTGGTATGTAGCGATGTTTGAGCAAAGCTTTTTGCTTGTTCTACAGGCATTGCCGAAATAATCCAATCAAACTGACCCAACGTTTCACCCTTGTCACTTAACAACTCCCAACTATTAAAAATCGGATGATGGTCAATGATAGAGGCTACTCTAGTATTGCGCTGCACAGTTAAGCCACGGGCGAGATGTTTACCAATGGCATTCATGGCGGGTATGCCGACATAGTAGTCAGAATAGCAGTCAGAGACTTTGGGCACGGAGTGTGGTTTGGTAGATACAGTAGATACAAAGGAATTATCGGGGGTAGCTTGGTCAACTGCCCACACTGCAACCACCTCTTCAGTGAGTAATTGATTGACAAAACCTTGAAAATCGTCGTCACTGGCAGTAAACGCGGCAACACCATGATCAAAATAAAATGGTTCAGCACGGCGCGTTGCTAGTCGCCCACCGATGCCACGGGATTTTTCAAAAATCACTACGTCGTGCCCTGCTTGTTGCAGCGCTTTACCACAAGTTAACCCTGCCAATCCTGCACCGATAATGGCAATCCGTTTCATAGTTTTACCCGCTCTATACGATTTTTGAAAGTTAAAAAAATAGCGATGACCGGTATCACCGCTATGCCATCAGACCAATAAATTGTTGGCTACTATAACTATCCATAAAAACGACAATTTATGGCTGATAACTTATCTTTTTGGCAATATGACACGGTCAATCACATGTACCACACCATTGCTCGCTTTGATATCTGTGGTGACAATGTTGGCAATACGTCCATTGGCATCTTGTAATTTACCATTTGAAGTCACCATGACGTTTTGACCTTGTAAGGTTTTAACCATACCTGGCTTAACATCTTTTGCCATCACTGTGGCTGGCAGCACATGATAAGTTAACACAGATTGCAATAACGGTTTGTTTGCAAACAATTGCGCTTTGGTCATACCGAGCTCAGCAAGTAAATTCGCAAAGGCAGCATTGGTCGGCGCAAATACGGTGATGTTTTTAGTGGTCGCGACAGTGTCGGCTAGACCTGCGGCTACCACCGCTTCAACCAATATTGAAAAATCTGGATTTGATTTTGCTACATCAACAATGTTAGCTGCGTGCATCGGTGCATGAGCGGTATGGGTTGGCGTCGTGGCACAACCGGCTAATAACGTAGTAGAAATCGCTGCTGCTAAGAAGGCTTGTTTTAACATACTTAATTTCCTTACTTAATTATGATTGTTGGATAAAATACAGGTCAGCTTTTTAAGCTAAATTAACTTTAACTGATAAAATTAGAATTTTCAATATGTTTTTATACTAAAAAGTATAAAAAATACTACTTATTTTAATATATACTATTAGGTAAAATTCATTAACAACAAAAGCGACAATGACTGCATAAATGTCACAGTAACTAGATTATTTTCCGCTACAATTTATTTCTTCATTTTGGGCAACGCATAAGGGCAAAATTATGTACGTTAATTCAAGTACGCAATCACCGACTGTAGCAGTTATTGGTGGTGGTTCAGCAGGTTCTACGATAGCTATACGGCTGGCGATGGCGGGCATCCATGTGCATTTGATTGAAAAAAATGCTAGCCTTATCAACGCCCCACCCATGTGTCATCTGCATGCAGGTGGCAATTTGTACCGCGAAATCAGTGATGAAGATTGCCGCATGTTGATGCGCCAATGTATTGATATTGCCAAGTTGTATCCAGAGAGTATTGATGTACGCCCCACCCTTATCACGGTGCCAAAACGCGATAACAATACCGCCACTGACTTACTGCCACGGCTTGATATGTTAACGGCTTACTATCAATCATTGGTTGATGCTGACCCTAGCAACCAAGTGTTGGGCAAAGTTCAGGATTATTACCGAGTGTATGACAAGCAGCAAATTCAACAACTGATTCAATTAGAAGCTAAAGACATTCCGAGCACCACGGATGAGTGGGTTGTGGCAGCTCTTAAAGTAATGGATTTGGAAAAACTGCAATACCCCATCATTGCGGTGCAAGAATTCGGCTGGAATATTTTTAGACTCTCTGCCAGTGCTTTTTTACAATTGCAGCGCCTACAGAGCGCTCAAGTACATCTAAATGTCCAAGTTGATGATTTAAAACGTCACATGGATGGCTGGCAAGTGTCATTTACCGATGAACATGGTGAGCTGCAGCGTATCTATGCTGATTTTGTGGTCAATGCTTGCGGGTTTAGAACTGGTATTATTGATGACAAAGCAGGCGTGCATATCAAGCGCATGGTAGAATTTAAAGCTTCCTATATCAGTGAATGGCGTGATTATAAGGGGCGTTTGCCTGAGATTATTTTTCATGGTGAGCGTGGCACGCCCAATGGCATGGCGCAGTTTACTCCTTATCCTGACGGGTTTTTTCAGTTACATGGCATGACTGAAAACATCACTTTATTTAATGATGGGTTGACCAAAGCCACACAAGAAAGCAGCCAACCGCCCATTAATCCACAATACCTAAGTTATATTGAAAACGGCTGGGAGCCAAACGCCCTAAAACAGCGCACCCAAAACGCCATAGATTATGTCAGTGAATTTGTGCCAAGTTTTCGAACTGCACAAGCGGGAAATAATGCGTTATATGGTGGGCAGCAAGTACCGAGTGATGATATTACCGTGCGCGTCGCAGATTTGCAGGTGTTTGCCAAGCTGCGTTATGCGGTGGCAGAAAATGTGAAAGCCAATTCTACCCTAGATGTGGCAGATAAAGTCATGGATGCGCTAGTTGATGCCAATTTGATAGAAAAATCTGCTTGCAAGCGTCCCAACTGGCACAAAATTGATGTCAATGAGGTCAATATCGTGGCACGCGATATTGCCAAAGCCCGACAGTATCCGTTATCGATGGCAAAGGTCAATCAGCGCTTACTGGTTTGATGGATTGCTGGCTTGATAAAAAAGGTAGAAAAAATTCTACCTTTTTTACTCTGTTTTTTACTTTGCTTTTTAATTTATTGTGATTAAGTGACAGTCTAAGCAAATAACCCTTGGGCATATTGATCGCGGATGACTTTTTTATCAATTTTACCTACGCTGGTTTTTGGTAATTCCGTGATAAATTTCACATCCTGCGGAATACCGTATTTTGGCAAATGACCGCGCTCATACGCTTGTTGCGCAATCGCGATGATGTCTTCAGCTTTGGTGTCTTGATAATCGGGTTTGAGCACAATCAACGCCATCGGACGCTCACCCCAGCGCGCATCAGGAATCGCAATCACAGCAATGTCGGCAACGCTTGGGTGTAATGACATGATGGTTTCTACTTCAAGCGAAGATATCCATTCGCCCCCCGATTTGATGACATCTTTTAGCCGGTCGGTGATTTTGACATTGCCTTTTGCGTCCATCCAACCGATGTCTTGGGTGTGCAGATAACCGCCCTCCCACAGCTCGTTGCCTGCGTCCTGATTTTTGTAGTAACTCTGCGTCAACCAAGGTGAACGCACCACGATTTCGCCTGTGGATGTGCCATCGTTTGGCATACGTTTGCCGTTGTGCCAGATTTGCAAATCGACCAATGGCACCGGTGAGCCAGACAAGCAGCGATGCTCAATTTGTTGCTCTTCGCTCATGTGTTGGAATGTTTCATCAAAGCTGACAATGCTGATAATCGGACAAGTCTCTGACATGCCATAACCCGTAGACACTTCGATGCCGCTGGCTACAGCCATTTTGGCAAGTCCTTGATTAAGCTTAGAGCCACCGACGACCATTTTTAAGCCGTTGAATTTTTCTTGGCGTTTGTTGATTTCACCCAGTAGCATTTGCAAAATCGTTGGCACGCCATGGGTAATGGTGACTTTGTGTTGTTGTACTAAGTCAACCATGGTGGAAGGCAAATAGCGACCTGGATAGATTTGCTCCAGCCCTAGCATGGTTGCGACAAATGGAAACCCCCAAGCATGGACATGAAACATCGGTGTCATTGGCATATAGACATCTGAATAGCGCACCCCTTGACCTTCGACATTCAGCGCACAGCCAATTGCGACGACGAGCGTATGCAGGACGATTTGACGATGGCTAAAAAATACGCCTTTGGGATTGCCGGTTGTACCGCTGGTATAGAAGGTTGTGGCAATGGTGTTTTCATCAAAATCTTCAAACTCGTACTCATCGCTGGCTTGTGCTAGCATAGCTTCGTATTCGCCTTGGGCATATGGGGGCATTGGCGTGTTGTTATCATCCAACCAAATCACATGCTCGACCGATGGCGCATCTTGGGTGTGGCTTTTGATCATCGGCGAAAATTCTGAATTTAACAGTAGCGCTTTTGGCTTGGCATGATTGATGGTATATAGCACTTTGTCTTCTGACAAACGCACATTAACGGTTTGCAAGATATAGCCACACATCGGGATGGCAAAATAACATTCCAAATAACGGTGGGTATCCCAATCCATGACCGCAACCACATCGCCTTTTTGTAGGTTTAAGCCTTTTAAGACATTGGCTAAGCGATTGACACGTTTGAAAAACTCATGATAGGTGTAACTGGTTTTGTCGGCGTAATGGATTTTTTTGTTGCCAGAGACCACTTTGGCGCGAGACAATAAATTTTTGATAAGCAAGGGAAAACCATAAGCTTGGTCGGCTTGTAGGTAGTTTTCGTGCTGATTTAAAATAGCTGTCATAGAACATTCCTTTGTTGTGGTATAACTGTTGTTGTATAAACAACGAGTCAATCAAATATTGCTCGTCTAACTTTCCTGTGAGTACTTCCTTGTGAGTATTGACTATATACGAGCGTTATAACCAATACAACCAAAAATATGAAACTTTCCAGTTCAATATGTTTCATATTTTTACGCTTTTTTTACACTTTGGTGAAAAAAATTTTATTATAGGATTTTGGTATACTGCCTTTGCTATAATGCGCGTTACCTATCCCACTGAACGAAAAAATATGACCCAGCACTTTTGTTTGCCTAGCGATATCAGCCCCGAACAATTTTTGAGCGAGTACTGGCAAAAAAAACCACTGCTAATCAAACAGGGCTTGCCGCAATTGGTTGGTATGTTTGAGCCAGACGATATCATCGGGCTTGCCCAAGATGAAGACGCCACTGCCCGACTCATCAGTGAAAATAACCAGCAATGGTCACTTAAAACCAGCCCTCTTACCGCCAAAGATTTTCAAAAACTGCCAAAACATTGGACGGTGCTGGTGCAAAATATGGAACAATGGTCGCCAGCGCTTGGCAACCTATGGCATGCGTTTGATTTTATTCCACAGTGGCAACGTGATGATATCATGGTGTCGTATGCGCCATCAGGTGGCAGCGTTGGCAAGCATTACGACAATTACGATGTCTTTTTGGCGCAAGGGTACGGCAAACGTCATTGGCAATTGGGCAAGTATTGCGACCAAACAACCCAATTTGAAGCAGGGCAACCGATTCGTTTGATGAATGAGATGGGCGAGCTGATATTTGATGAGGTGCTTGAGCCAGGCGATGTGCTGTATGTACCGACCAATCTCTCCCATTACGGGGTGGCCGTTGAGGATTGTTTGACTTTTTCGTTTGGATTTAGGCGCCCTACCCCATTACAACTGCTCGATAGTTTGGCGGATGTGGCTACCCATTTTGATGATTTAGCCATTCCCCTCAAAATCAACCAACCTTCTGCAGTTGCAGGCGAGCTGTCGATAGCCAGCGTTCACGATATCAAAGCGCAGCTGATTGCGCTGCTAAACTCTGAACTTGGCGATGAAATAATGACTCAAGCGATTAGCGAAACGGTAAGCAAACGTCAATATGAGCTGATGCTGCCTGATACGTATGCCGATATTGATGAAATACAAAGCGCCTTGGCAGCGGGTGCTGTCATCATGCAAGACATGTCTAGCCGTATTGTATTTACCCAAACTGAAGCCGACTCAAAAACTCAAGCAAAAATTTATGTCAATGGCTGTGCCATTGACGCGGACGATATACCCGCTAACGCGCAATCACTCCTCATTCGGCTCGCCAATGGCAAATCCGTCGATGAGCAAATTTTGCAAGCAGCCGATGTCGAAACTGATATAATTTGTGATTGGATAGAAAATGGCTGGGTAGTGATTGATTACCCTGAAGAAATCATTGGATAACGAAAAAATATTATGAGCTATTATTTTGGGTTTACCCCTTCCGCAGAATTGAGCGCTACCATTGATAAGGCATATGAGCTGATTGCTAGCAAAAGCAGCGAACGTTATGATGTTTATCGCGATAAAATCACCCAGTTGACCAGTAAAGAGCTGATGGATGCGCTACTGATTAAATTAATCGAATCGCTACCGGATGATTCAGAACGAAAAGCGCATTTGATTAAAACCGCAGAAACCATTGAAGCGACTAGCGACAAACTGATTAACACACTGCTAAGCCCTACAAAAAATGAAGATGTGTTACCTAGCTTTGATTTTTTTGACCAAAAAGTGTTAAAAAACACCCAACTGGGTGAACGTCGTATCTCAGTGCCACTCACTGACGAGCTAGCAAAGAGTTTACTGGCTACCATAGAAAATGTCCAAGCAGGTAAAGGGCTTGAAGAGCAGCAAAATTTGATTCGGTTATTTAGCGAACTAACCAGAGCCTGTTTGCAGCATTTTTTGGTCGATTTTACCAAAACGCTCAATTTAAATATGCTTAAACGTGCGGCAATTCCAGTGACTGACGGCATCATCGTCAAAGTAATTGACATTGCCCTACACCGTTTAATCCCACAAATGCCGCAAGAATCGCTGGAGCGTTTTACCAAACATTACCAAGCGTTAATATTTAACAATTAGGTATTGCTAACCGTTATTATTCAATTAGATAAAACTGCGTTACAATAGCCCACTTATTTTTTTAAATTAATAGGTCCACCATGAATCAACTTAGCAATCAGCAAATCGAAGAAGCGCTACGCAATTCTGAATGTCTTATCAGTAGTTTTGAAGTGAGTAGTGCTTACGAGCGTTTGGCAGCCAGTGTCAACCTGCACTATGCAGGTCAAAACCCCATTGTGATGGTGGTGATGAATGGCGGGTTGATTCCAGCAGGTCAACTGCTTACCCAGTTTACTTTTTATCATCGTATGTACTATATCCATGCGACTCGCTATCGCAACAACCAAGGCACCAATGAACTTGAATGGAAATTCAAACCTGAAATTGATTTGGCGGGTGAAGATATTTTATTGATTGATGATATCTTTGATGAAGGCATTACCCTAAAAGCGGTGGTGGACGAGCTGGCAAAAGAAAATCCAAAATCTATCCGCACTTGTGTGCTACTCAATAAACTCCATGACCGAAAAGTACAAGAGTTTAAAGTTGATTTTGTGGGTCTCGATGTGGCGGATCGCTATGTGTATGGCTGCGGTATGGACTATCACGGGTATCTACGCCATATGCCAGGGATTTATGCGTTAAAAAATGTGTAAAACTGCTTGTCATAAATAAAAAGGTATCGTTGGATACCTTTTTTTATGGCGTATTTTTTTAGAATATATCTTTTTATGATGTCTGTTTTTAGCACTATCTTTTATGGCGTGTTGTTAAGATGATCAAATTGTAATTGTAAACCAGTTTGTCGCACCGCTTTTTGCGTCACCGCTAACTCAAAATTCTCTTTAGCGCTATATATGGATAAAGCGGATTTACTGCGCGTCACCGCTGTATAAATCAGCGCTTGGCTTAGTAGCCTTGTATGCGCTTTATCAATACAAATGGCGACCGTGTGAAATTCTGAGCCTTGTGACTTATGAATGGTCATCGCATAGGCATAGTCGCAACTTTCACGGCTTAATCGCTGAATAGGTATCACTTTTTCTGCAAAACACGCGTATAACTGCCCTTGGTACAACAAACAAATCGCAATATCGCCATTGAATAACCCCAACTGATAATCATTGTTTTGGATGATAATCGGTAAACCGTGATAAAAGTAGGCTTTGGTTCGAGTGATTTTGGAAAACTCGGTAAAAGCTAGGCTCATCTTTTGGTTGATTGATTGGGTGCCCAATTGTCCTTGATGACCTGCACACAGAATGCGATACCTATCAAATACTTCAAATAACCCTTTTCGATTATCCGCTTCAAAAATATTGACAGGCTGGCTGTACCATTGCTGCATAAGCGCAAAAAATGGATGATAAGGTTTCGCTAATTGGCTGAAAACAGCAGGCAAACTCGAAGACGCATCAATTGGGTAAAAAGGAATATTGACTGTTTGCTGCTTTGTTTGCTGTGTATTACCAGCCAAATCTGATGGATTTTCACTTTGAGATAGCTTGATTGATTGTAAATCAATGGGTTGTAATAATCGCTGGATTAACTTTATTTTTTTAGGTGCAGGCAAATTTTGCTGAATGGCGAGAGCAAACTGACCGACAACTGAATTTGAATCAAAGCGTTTTGACTCGGTCAATTCCGTAATATAAGGCTGCAAACGCGTCACCGCGCACAAATCTGATAGAACCGACCCTGCGTCTACTGCCGCCAGCTGGTTTGCATCACCCAACAAAATCAGCCGACCCGTGGGTTTGATAGCATCAACCAGCTGACTGGCAAGCTCAAGCCCTAGCATAGACGCTTCATCTACGATAATCAAATCATCAGGTAATGGATTTTTGGCGTGATAGCGTGGTATCCCATCACTACCAATACCCAAAAGCCGATGTAATGTTTTTGCATTGTCCAAAGTGATTTCTTCATCTTGCAAGCTTTTTTGCAAGCTTATACGTAATGACTCTTGCATACGCTGCGCCGCCTTCCCTGTGGGTGCAGTCAAGGTGATAGATAAAGGCGGTAAATTAGGGTCTTGTTTTCTTTTGTGCTCGTGCGCCTTTTGCAAACTGGTTACCAGCTTCGCCACGGTAAAAGTTTTGCCGGTACCAGGGCCACCGATAATAATACTCAGTGCGTGTTGGCTTGATTTTTCGATGGCGAGTTGCTGCATCGCATTGGGTTTGGGCGCCAAACCGTTATCGACCTCTTGTGATCCAGATATACCATTAAACGCCGCCACTTTTCTATGGGCAATTTTCATCAACTGTTTGGCTAACGATTGTTCTGCATACCATTGCCG
This sequence comes from Moraxella sp. CTOTU47915, assembly GCF_031986685.1. Classification (NCBI taxonomy): domain Bacteria; kingdom Pseudomonadati; phylum Pseudomonadota; class Gammaproteobacteria; order Moraxellales; family Moraxellaceae; genus Moraxella; species Moraxella sp. CTOTU47915. The sequence continues at coordinate 40,275 of NZ_DAMAAE010000002.1, read as the reverse complement.
ATGTAGCCAAACAATGTAGCTAACTGGCGTTTTACCAACTCCATCATCTGATTGGCCGAGCTTTTGAAGAATGATAGGCGTGTTGGTATCATGGTTGCGTAATTCATCACCTACCCCTATTACGCTTGCCCAGTTATTGTCCGTCAACTCTGCAATGAGTGATTTTTCATTCTCATCGCTGATAGTCATTTCATACACGGTATGACCTTCTGACAGTTGTTCATTGATTTGGTCAAAAATTTGCAAGATTTTCGGTTTTTCTTTTGTTTTTTGGTTGTTATTTTGATTTTTTTCGCTTAGGCTATTTTTATTGGTTTCTGTGTTAGTTAACTGTGATTTTTGCTGCTTGCGGTATTGAATAAAATTGGCTAATTGGGTTAATTTAGCAGTTTCTTCAATTATAGCGCTTGGCTCAGTCGTGTTTGTTTTCATGATAAATTCTTTATGCGTAATGGTTAATTTTAATTGCCGTTGGGATAGCCGAACATATCATCGAGTGCCAAGATAAAGGCACTATCAAACTGTTTTACTAGTTTCCCACAGGTAGCGTGTTTGGGTGACATACCGCGTAAAAAAGCATACTCGACCGCACCCAAATGGGTATTGATATCATAATTAGGTAGTCGCAGCTTGAGATAGCGATGCAGCGCCACTTGGTAAATGCTTGCTTGCAACCAATAACTATGCGTGGTCATCGCGTCATATAATGCTGCTGGGTTATAATTGTCAAAATCATTGCCAAGATAATTGCTTTTATAATCGACGATAAAAAACTGTGTGCCGTGCTGATACACCAAGTCAATCTCCCCTTTAAGATACTGCCAAACCATGGTATTGACTTCTTGGCTCTGCAATTGCAGTGGGATATCAAATTGATGAAACAACGTGTTTAAGTCGCTAAATGACAAATGCTGGTTTAAGCGTAAATTAAACCCTAATTCAGCAACTTTTTGGTTGTATTTGATATTGACCAGCGGCACTGATGAAGCGGCTAACGGCGTATGAATGATGTCATCTAGCCAATCCACCAACGCGACATAATCCGGCTGCAAATCATCAATGTTGATATCATGCCAGTTGCCATACTGCCCTGCACTACTCTCTTTTGTAGAAAAATAATTGCTCGGCATTTGGTAACGTCTTAACGTGCGATCCACCATGACTGACCAGCGTTTTAACTTATCTGATCTGGCATCTTGCTGTTGTGGCACCGCCAACTCAGGGGTTTCATTGTAATTATTGGCGATGTCTTCTAAAACACTATGTAAAAAAGTACCCGGGTTTGTGCCTTTTTCAAAGTTAAATCTAATGGAATTAACCTCGTTACCCGACTCCCCCGGTAGCCTGTTATCGGTGATAGGCAATAAACGGATTTGCGCCGCTGCTAAAATATCATCATCTTGCCTATCTTCGGCATTAACCACTGTGTCAACGCTGGTATGCTCAATATAACGAGACAATGCGGTAAAACTGGTATTCGCCCATCCTTTAAAAGTATCGATGGTGATGACTTTGATGATTTCATCGTAATCAATCTTAGCGACTGTCTTAGCGACTGTAGCGTTTTGCTCATTTTGCCTATTTGTTTTGGGTGTGAACTTTAGCTTTGAGTCATAGTATTTGCTTAGGCTATTTGAATCTATAATATGGGTCGTTTCAGTCAATGTTTCTTTGACAGCAAATTTTGCCAAATCGTCCATAAAAGGTGCCAAAGCAGAATTTCTCACCGCAGATTTTTTGGCGACAGTCACAAGATACACTTGTTCTTTTGCGCGGGTAAGGGCAACGTACAATAATCGCAGTCGTTCCTCATACGCAGATTGGTCTTCAATAGCGACATAATTGATTGAATCAATTGAGTTATTATCGGCTATTTGGGTGGGTAACGCGGTCAATCGCCGGCTTAACAGCGGGTTATCATTGTTTTGAGTCAATTTTTGAGTGAATTGGGGCGCTGCTTGATGGGTGGTTTGTATACCATACAGATATAACGGCGCACCACGAAACTTGGCTTTACTCTCCCCGGTAAACCCAACCACAAACACTATCGGAAATTCCAAGCCTTTAGACGCGTGAACCGTCATCAGTTGCACGCCTTCATCGGATGGTAAGCGCTGCTGCGTTGACCAATCTTCTTTTGGCTGCTGCTGCACTTGGGCGCAGAACCACTCAAACAGTTGATGCTCGCCTACCTGTCCATTGAACTGGTCGCTAATAATATCTAACAACTGGCGCAAATCAATGAGTAATCGCTCGCCATTTGGATGTTTGGCGAGGCGCTGCCAAAAATTGCGTGTGATTTGGCTGGGTAAAGTAAGGGGCTGATTGAGTAGCCACTGTATAGCGACCAAAAAACTGTGTTTTTGCCACAATTCGCTGGCGGTCAATACCAACTGCTGAATCTCAGCCAAACTGGTGTTTGTTGACGCTTGATGAGCTTGATGAGGCTGAGCTTGTCCTTGCGCCGCTTGGGCGTTAGTTTGATTAAGCGCATCATACAACTGGTTGATTTGTTCAAGGGTCAGCTGAAAAAAACTAGACAACATTAAGGATTTTAACTTTGATTCGCTAAATGGCGTCAACAGCACGCTTTGCAAGGTCATCAAATCAACACTCATGCTATCGCCAAAGACACTTTGACTACCACCTCTGACCGTCGCAATCCCATGATGATGTAAGCGTTTTTCGATGGTATGAAGTTCACTGTTTTTGACTGCCAACACACAAATATCACTCAGCGTCAAGCCACGAGTTTGGTAGCTTAATGCTTTACTATCATCAAATAAATCAAAAATTTGCGCGGCAATCGCATCGGCATAATCCACCGTTTTTTCATCAGTTGATGAGATGATGTCATTCGAGGAGTCAGTATCATTTGATATGCCGTCATTCTCGGCTACTGCCACCATTTGCTGACTATAGGGCGCTTTATATTCGATAGCAATATGATTGAACGCAGGTAAGCTTACAGCTTCATTTTCCGCCGCATTGCCGACAACTAGCTCAGTGGTTTGGCGCGTGGCAGAGATTTTGCGATAATAAATTTCACGCCCCATAAAATATGGCTGTTGGTTAACATTGGGCAGCTGGTCGGCTTGATTTGGGTCAATATCTTGCTCGCCAACGCCATACCAGTGATTGAGGCTATCAATCAGTGCTGCCGATGAGCGATGGTTTTGGCTCAGTGACTTGGGTTGTTCTGGAAATAATTTTTTTAGCGTGGTGTAGTTTTGTACGTCCCCGCCGCGAAATCCATAAATTGCCTGTTTGGGATCGCCTACCAACAGCAAAAACTGCGAAGGTGTGTGATATTTTCTAGCCTTTGATTTTTCTGCTTTATCTGGCTCAAAGTCTTGTAAATAAACCCTTTGAATCAGTAACGCTTGTTCGGTGTTGATATCTTGCGATTCGTCAATTAACGCGATGGGATACTGATGGCGAATATAACGCGCTAACGATTGACCTTTTTTGCCGGATAACGCATCGTTTAACCGCGCCAATTGTAAGGCAAAGGTCGTTAGCCGCTGTGATTCAAGTCGTTTTGGCAGGTGGGTACGCACGTAACGGCTGATAAACTGGGTAAAGTAAAAATTTACTTGTTTAAAGTAGTCTTGCAAGGCTTGCGTTTGTTGGATAAGCTGCCAAATGTTGTCCACGATATCAAAGGATTTGAATGTGGCGCTTTGCTGTTCTTTTTTGCCATTAAAGCCTTTATTGTTGACGTATAAATCTTCAATGCCATCTAGCACCTTAGCTATATTGCCAACTTTATACATAGCAAAGACATTGGTAATGTCACCCGTGCTGAGTAAATTTTGCAGATTTTTAATTTCGTTAAAGTGTTTATGAAGTTTATTGCTAGCACTAAACCCTTGGGCTTTACGAAAGTCACTATCAAAATATGCCTCAAACTCACTATCATTATCATCTGCAATCGACTGCATCAGTGCCTTGATAGCAGTGGTATCAAACGCTGTCAATGGTACAGTATCGATGTCAGCGGTATAAAAATTCAGTGCGCGATTGACCGCCTCGTAGTAATCATCAACCGGTAAAAACACGTTATTGTCAAACATCATCGGATACAATTCAGGCATATTGGCATTGACCTGCGCCATAAACGCCCTAAGTTGGTCGTGAATCATACCCTTGATGATGCTGCTGACATCATTACTGATTTGCACCTCTGCAGAAAACCCCGTTTCGCTACTATATTCCCTCAGCCACTTTTGACACAAACTATCAAGGGTACTAACAAATAGGCGATCAAGCTGGTTGAGCGCCAATGTGGTGCGCTGCAGTGCGATACGAAAATTGACGGTGTTTTTGGCAGGTTTGTGGGTGCTGTTTTCACTATCATTGGCGGCTGGCTTTGGGGTGTTTAAGCTTGCTCTCGGGCTTACTTTTGGGCTTGCTGCAGCGGTTACATCTACCGGCAAACCGAAGATTTGTTTGGCGACCCACTCGATTAAGTGTTTATTGATAGGGTCTTGGTACTTACCCAGTAAATTTTTTTGTGCCGCAAGCGCTTGTACCTGCGCAATAAAATGTGCATATTTTTGTACAGCGATAGCTTTGCTGCTATCCAATTCACTGTCGTTTAACGGTGTAAATGTAGAATGATTAATCATTTGCAGCAATTGATAAAAATCTTGCAAACGCTCACGAATCCGCTGGCGCATTTCGGCGGCGGCACTTCGCGTAAAGGTCGTGGCGATAATTTTTTCACACGGCTGCCCCGCTTGCACGATTAGTCGCAACATCACGCCCGTCAACGTCCATGTTTTGCCTGTGCCTGCTGAGGCTTCAATCAAATGACGCCCCGTCAATGGCAAAGTCACGGCAGGGGGCAAATGGGATAAAGATTCAGCGTCTTCTTTAATACTTGCTTCGTCGATGTTTGCCTCGATATTTGTTTCGGTGCTTGCGTTAATGTTTGGGGAATGAATATCGTGTTTCATAAGATTTCTTTGATAAAAATGCGTGTCATGCTTCAATAAGTTGGTGCAATTCTTTAAGCATAGATAACATAGGCTCATAAATCAGCGCGCCCAGCGTCTGTGCAAACCCAATAACCACCGATGGTTTATAATCGCCGATTAAATGCTGCCAAATCGGGTAGTCAAACTGATTCACATCCACAAAATTAAAATTACTGTCTTTTAGCCAATCACCTAGATGCTGGCTGGCTGGCGCCTCTGGCTGTTTTTGCTGTTTTTGTAAAAATGACAGGCAAAAAGCGGGCGGTACAATGGTTACGACGCTATCAATGAGTTGATACACCATCACAATATCCTGCAAATAACCACAGGCTTGCTCACAAGGGATGGCAGGTAAATACACGGTTTTTTTATTGCTAAACTGCCATAGCGAAAAGCCATCATTCAGCTTTGCTTGTTGAGCCGTGGTGCGGCGAAGTACTTGCCAACATAAATGATGGAGCCAAAATTGTAACAGGTATTTTTCTTTGCCCGAGGTTGGCAAATAATTTAACCAATAGCTGGGATTGTCAGCTGCGGCAACCTTATCTTCAATTGATTGATACGGTTTATATAATGGCAAGTTGGCAGTGATGACCCAGCTTTCTTTACTGTCCATCAGCCCCGCTTGTTTATCCAGCGCCAAGGCGCTAATGGCGATTCGCTGCTCTTCACAGGGGGTCAACGCCGTTGCCACCCAGTGGACGACCTCATCAGTGTTCTGTACATCTAATGCGCCAAATTTGTCTGAATAGAAATTCCCTAATAACTTTGCCTCAGTAGCATCGAGCTGTTGGCTGATGGTTTTTAAGTGATGAACAAAGTCCTGCAAATCTTTTTTGAGTTGTTGCTGATTTTGCTGCAACGATTGGTAGCGGTTCACCCCGGCTGGTAATAACTCATTGATAGCGATGTTGATTGATTCTTGAATGATTGGCTTTTGCGCGTTTGCTGCCAGTTTCATCTCGTTGCTATGAGTATTATGGGTATTATCGCTTTTATCGGACAAGGCTTGGGCAAAAAAAGCATCTAACAAAGATTTACGCAACAACCAGCCATCTAACGCATCCAAGGTTAACGATTCAAACTCGTTATCATTGTCATTTCTATCATTGCCACCACTATCATTATCACCTTGGGCAGCGATAGCAATGTTTTGTGCCTTCACAAAGGCTTTGGCAGGATCGGCTAGATTACCAACGATTTTGCTTAAATTGACATAATGCTGCTGCGACTGTTCAGGCAGGTCGGACAAACGCTGTTTTAGTTGTTGCCACTGCGATAGCCAGTCGGTTAGTTGCTTTGTATCCCAAACTTGCACGATTGGCTGAGTGGACGTGGCTTCTTTATCTTGCAGCGCGGTATAAAGATTGTGCCAGATTTTGGCAGGTGGGTACAGGGCAGTTTTTGACAGCTTGATTTGCTGGTTTAGAGTAGCTGTGGTTTGTTGTAAATCCGCGGATACCCTATCGTCATTAATTTGCTCGGGACTTTGAATACCTTTATCTTTATGCTCGCTTTTTTGCTCGTTTTTTTGCTCAGTTTGCGGCAATTCAAAATAACTTTTATCAAATGGCAAGGCGGCATGATGGGTGACCAAATACGCTTTTACCCATTGTTCAAAGTTGGTTGATGGGGAATTTTGAAAATTATTGCTTAGGCTATTTAAGTCGTTATTGGGATCAAGAATAGCGTCATCACTCGCTATTCGGTTTTGCAAAAAGTCGAGTAATTCCTGTACGGGACTGGCAGGTAAATGCTCGTGGGTATCTGTGGTACTTTTACCATTATAAAATATCCAGCACGCTTGCTTGGCGCACAGCAACGCATCCAAAAACGCGCCTAAATCGTCATCTTCTCGAAATCTGTCACCGCGAATGGGCAATCCTGCCTGCATCAAGTTATAACGGTTTTGCTGCTCTTGCTTTGGAAACTCAGATAAATTTAAATTGAGCATCACCACCAACTTATACGGCAGGCTGCGCACTGAACCGATACGGGCAAAGGTAATCACGCCTGAGGGCTCGGCACTTACTTGCTGATTGATAATCGATTGGGCGATGTTTTCAAGTACAAAAGTGAGTTTAAGTGGCAAATTCTCGGTGTCAATTTGTTGCACGGACTCGGTAGGTGGGTTGGAGTTTTTTGCGGTTTTGCTTGTTACCGTAGCGAGGTATTTGCTATTGGCTTCGATATTTTCTTTTAGGTCATTTTGTGCGGCAAAAATCGCGCGCCACGCATTGGTTTGATTAAATAGGCTAAATTTTTGTTGAATGAGCTTTTCTATTTGGCTTAGCCAGTCAGGCAAGGTTTTAACGTCAGTACCTAGGTGACGATTTTCATCCAACGTTTGATAAATATCACACAGCACAGCGACGATGTCGGCATCTGCCATGGTCAAGTTTGTCAGTGGTACAAACTTCTCTACCACGCCAAAGCTATTGGTATACTCGCCAAAACTGACCACCGTGGCTTTGGGCATCATCACGCCAGCGACCAAGCGCTCAAGCGCATAAGCAAAGGTGTATCGATAGTCATCATCGGCGGCACTTAAGGTTTGCTGCAAATGCAGCTCGTCAAACCCGCGAATAAATCCTGCCTGAGTCAGCAAATCACAAGCACGGGTCATCTGCTCCAAATTAAGCCCAAAGCTTTCATATAGCGGCGCTAGCATCAACCAATCAAATACTTCGCTACGCTGAAACCGAGCGCCCGCACGATTGAGCAGCGTGTAGTACCCTGTAATCGCTTGCCAAAGCAGGTTGATATCTTTTGCCACCACGCCTGTCACTTTGGCGGGCAACTGATAGCCATCACCGCCCACATGTTTGGGGAACGTGGCTTCGATGATGTTTTGGTGGGTTTCGATGTCGGGCAATAATACCAAAATATCTGACAATGCTCGTCTATCCCAAGGATCGGTGGGAATCTGCGCGGGTGTGGCTTGCATATCGCTATAATTTAGCCACCCGATAATCATACTGCGTAGCACTTCAAGCTGGCGCACCATGCTATGACAGACATGAATGGCAATACTGGTATCAAGGGGTTTGGGTCGCCATTTTTCCACGTTTTCAAGTTGCTTATTGGATTCTTGCTTGAGTTTGTCTTTAATGGCTTTGTATAGACCAAGCGTGGATTCAATATCTTTCAGCCCATTACTTTGAATATTGGCAAGCTGCTGCTGCAAAAGCTGGGTTTGCTGCGCGAGGTTTTGGCGGCTATCTTCATTCGCTGCTTTTGCTGCCTTTGCTGCTTTTGTTTCATCGCCTTTCACCAGTTTAAGCATGTCATTGATTTTGGCGGTCGTCGCGACTTCTTCTAGCATCAAGATGTCATGTTGGATAAATTCGAGTAACGTATTGGGCGGTGTGTTATCAAAATCATCTTGCCATAGCACATGCTCATATTCATTACCCGATAAGCTTGCGAGCATGGCAAACACTTCACGCGATTGTTTGCCAAACCGTGACAACAAGGTATGACCATAATCTTTTAGATACCAAGCGTCATGCTTGCTGGCATCGTCTTCCATTTGCATCTGCATGAGCCAGTTTTTATCGACGATATCTGCCCAAAATTGCTCTGATGGGTTAAAGTGTAAAATCGTGACGTCGGTTAATACCCCTAAGCGTTGTAAGTCCAGTAACTCTGTCGGCGGTAACTGCTGCAAAGTAAATAAAAACACGTGCTTTGGTAACTTGCTACGGCTGATATTGCGGATACGGGTGTCTGAATGGTTTAATGCCTGCCAAAACTGATTATGTAACTGCTCGCGAAACCGGTAATCATCATCAAACAGCTGCCGCCATAAAAATCGCTGCGCCGCTTCTAGTTGTTCGTAGTGCTCAACGAGCCAGTCAGGCGTCTCAATGGCGTTGGACGCATCCCGCCCGTTTAAGCGGTTATGCAGCGCATCTTTTTTGGCAATCATGTCACTCACCGCGACAGGCTTGTCTTGCCCCCAATTACTGAGCCACTGCGGGCGATAAGTCATGTAGCGATTGAGCATATTTGCCATATCACTGGCTAGCTGCCAGATGCGTTGATCTTGGGTTTGTAATTCAGCAGATTGGCTAATCACGTCATTAGACAGTAGCGATTGGTTATTCGCCCAGCTCAAACTGTCAATGGTGGCGGGTGTATCAGGTGCAAAACCAGTCGCATTTGGGCTATCTGCTTCTTTATCTTCAACCAACGGCGATAAAAATGGATAAAGCGGATGTTGCGGCTCCTCCACAATCTCTTGTTGGTATTGGGTTAAATAGCCAAAGATTTGCCACTGCATGACGTTTTTGGATAGCATTGCCACTTCCGGCACGTCTAATACATCGTCGTCTTCCGAGATGCGCGCATACGTTCTTAAAACCCGCTGCATCAGACCCAAAAAATAGCGACCCCAAAATTCGGTGGTTACTAAGGTGCTGATGCCTGCCTTATCTGCGACTTGTTTTTTTAACCACTCCCCCATGACTTTAGATGGCACAATCACCTGAAATGGCTCAAAAATTGAGCTTTGATAACTGGGATTTTTGTAAGCCTTTAACAAATGGTCAAATAGCTTATCGATTTTATTACTTTGTACAATCGTTAGCATGCAGTAAATACTCAAGAATTTTTATAGATCGTAAGTGTGTGGCTCAAAAAATTATACAGCAAAAAAATGCACCACCATCACCGCTCAATGAAAAAACCGCCTGAATTGCAACATTCGCGACAGCCAGTGTCGCTAGCATTTTGTCAATCCCCCTAACTTACTTAACAGTTATACAATCCAAAGCATGCAATACACCGCAACAAAGTGATAAACTTATCCCTACATCACTCATGAGTATGTTTTTGGTTACGTTTCATTTTTAAGTATTGTAAGCCATTTGGTTTACTTATAATATTAAGCTTACTAGGTCTAACGTATAAAAGAAAACAACCGTATAAAAGAAAAAAACAAGGAGATGACCATGACAGACAACAATAACGCTAAACCTATCGACAAATCTCAATTAGACAACGCCCAATCTAATGTTGCCAATGAAGCGATGGAAGGCATCAATCGTACCGACATTAACCAAGATAATGCGAGCACTCCTACCTCTAAGGGCTCTGATGAATCGCTACTTGATATGTTACATGAGGCGAAAAAATTCGAAGATGAAGAATAAGAATAAGATAAAATCAAACGGTTAAGGTATTTACTTAGCCGTTTTTTTACGGGTTAATAAATATACTTGATAAGCCAGCGCTGACGATAACACAATCACAATGGGTAACATCAGCGTCATGTATTTATAGTGGATATAGCCCAAAGCACCTAATACCCCGCCCCCGCAAAAGCTATACCATATCATCGCTTGAAACACGAACATTTTCTTATCAATCGGTCTGCCCGCCAGCCAATTACCCAAGGCTGAGCCCATATCTGAGGTCAATCCTGTCAAATGGGTGGTGCGAATCACGGCACCGCTATAGGTCGCGACCATCGAATTTTGCAAGCCGCAAGCCATGGCGGCAAACACCTGCCCCCAAAATGACTGGTAGCTAAATAAAATCAAACTGATGATTAATAAACTTGCTTCAATTAACAAAGCGTTGCCATAGCGCTTACCTTCTTTTAATGCCGTACTACCCACCACAAAGCCACTGATAACTGCCCCAGATAAAAACGATAACAGCACGATACAAACCATTGCCATCTGCTGGTAATGCTGTTCCGCCAATGCTGTAGCAAATAGCGTCACATTGCCCGTTACATGCGAAGCAGATAAGTGCGTGAAGCCGACTAATGCGGTGCTATTGATACAGCCTGCATTAAACGCCAGCACGCAGCCACCCCATAAAATCCACTTGGGTAATTTATTAATCATTATATACCGCCATTTATCAGTCTTTAGCTGATTTGCCCAACATGTTAAGCCTGACAAAAAATGGTAAGCTTAACCAGACGGCTTTGCAATCCCCATCCAAACATCAAGCAAAAAAAGTAAGCAAAAAACAGCAAGCAAAAAAAAGAGCAACCATGGTCGCTCTTTTATCAACATAGCAGTCTAAAAATTAGTCTTCTACCTGCATCATCACTTGTTCAGAGAGTGCCACGGTATTAAAACCTGCATCGACAAATAAAATCTCGCCGGTTATACCAGACGCCCAAGGCGATAACAAGAACATCGCGGCATTGCCGACTTCTTCAATATTGACATTGCGCTGTAGTGGTGACATTTTGGCGTTGGTGTCGAGCATTTTACGGAATGATTTGATACCGCTTGCCGCCAAGGTACGAATCGGACCTGCAGAAATCCCATTGACACGGATACCATCGCTACCCAGAGAGCTGGCAAGGTAGCGAATGCTCGCTTCCAGACTGGCTTTGGCTAGACCCATGACATTGTAGTTTGGCAACACATGAATACTACCTTCATACGTCAAGGTTAACAGTGAGCCTTGGCGTTTTGCCAGCAATTCACGGCTGGCTTTAGCAAGCGCCACAAAGCTGTAGCTACTAATATCATGGGCAATGGCAAAGCCTTCACGGGTGGTCACTTGGGTAAAATCACCATCTAGCTGATCGGCAGGGGCAAAACCAATCGCATGCACGACCCCATCAATGCCATCTGGCCAGTGTGCAGCAACTTGGGCAAAACACGCTTCGATTTCGCTATCTGACGCCACATCACACGCCAATACCTTCTCTGCACCAAAAGTTTCGGCTGCCATATCCACGCGTTTTTTCATTTTTTCATTCGGATAGGTCAAAATTAAACTCGCGCCTTCACGATGTAACGCTTCTGCGATACCCCAAGCAATCGATAATTTACTGGCGATACCGGTAACAACGAAACGCTTCCCTGTTAATAGCATGGTTTTTCCTTATTTTTCAGTGAACGAATATGCACTATAATAGCTCAAAATTAGGGAGTAATTCTAGCAAAAAACCCAAACAAAGCAAATTTAGTGATTTTCATGGCGTTTGTGACAAAAATCGCTTTACAAATAGTGGTAAAGCGTTAAGCTATGCCTATTTTTTTAAACTTAAATGTTATCATGACTATGCCTGCAAATTTTGACGAGATTATCCAACAAAACAGTGATGCCTACCGCACCCTAATTGCATCAACAGGGGAAGACTTAACACGTGAGGGACTACTTAATACCCCAGAACGTGCTGCTAAAGCCTTTAGTTTTTTGACCCAAGGCTATCATCAAGATTTGGTCGAAATTACCAATAACGCGATTTTTCCAACTGACAATAATGAATTGGTTATGGTAAAAAATATCGAGTTTTATTCGATGTGTGAGCATCACATGTTGCCTTTTTATGGCGTGGCCCATGTGGCGTATCTGCCCGATGGCAAAGTGATTGGACTGTCAAAAATGGCACGTATCGTGGATATGTACGCGCGACGTTTGCAAATTCAAGAAAACCTAACCCGCCAAATCGCACAAGCGGTGATGGATATGACAGGGGCGAAGGGCGCGGCGGTGGTGATGGATGCCGCGCATATGTGCATGATGATGCGCGGGGTGATGAAACAAAAATCCGATACCCGCAGTATGTCACTACTGGGCGAATTCAAACACAATACCGACGCAAGACAAGCGCTGTTAATGGCGATTCCAAGCGCCTAATATCTAGACTTGGTACCTAAGCCACTTAATACCTAAACTTAGCGCCTAAATAGTCAACCTAAATTAACTAGTCAAAAAAGCCCCAGTGATGTTACTGGGGCTTTTTTATATTCAGCCGATTTATAACGGGCATGTAGCGGTTTTCCATATAGTGCTTTTCAATGTCATCTATTGGCGATACACTAACATGGTTTTCGATTTTTGCCCTGTGAGCCCATAACATAAAGACAAACACATTAAAACAATAACAAGGAACATAAAATGACCCATCATACCAAGGCAATTAACAGCTTTCTTGACTACGTTAAAGTTCAATTACCGATCATCCAAGCGCCTATGGCAGGTGTCCAAGACAGCAAACTTGCTATCGCTGTCTGCCAAGCAGGCGGACTTGGCTCACTCCCCGGCGCCCTGCTCAGCCTACAAAAAATCGAAAGTGAAATTGCGAGTATCCGTCAAGCGACTGACGCCCCCTTTAATGTCAATTTTTTTGCCCATCAACAACCTGACTATACCCAAGCGATGCAAGAAAAATGGTTGAATACCCTACAAACTTATTATCAACAATTGGGTTTGACCCAAGATGAGATAGCTACGACCGGTGGACGTCAGCCATTTACCCATGAACAAGCAGCGCTATTGGCGGATTTAAAAGTCCCTGTGGTGAGTTTTCATTTTGGGCTACCGGACAAAGCTTTGTTAAATATCGTCAAAAAATCCGGGGCGATTGTGATATCGTCCGCCACCACGCCTGCGGAAGCGCGCTGGTTGCAAGCCAATGGGGCGGATATGATTATCGCGCAGGGATTGGAAGCAGGCGGGCATCGGGGTATGTTTTTAAGCCAAGATGTCACGCTGCAAGCGGGCACTTTTAGCCTACTGCCCAATATCATCCGCTCTGTCAGTTTGCCGGTGATTGCGGCAGGCGGCATCAGCGACAACGCTACCGCACAAGCAGCGTTTGCTATCGGAGCCAGCGCAGTACAAGTAGGTACTGCATTTTTGCTGGCAGATGAGTGTGATACCAAAGACTTTCACCGCAAGGCACTGCAAAGTGAGCGAGCCGAACACACGGCTTTAACCAATCTATTTAGTGGCGGCTTAGCACGCGGGATTGTCAATCGCTTTATGCAAGAAACGGGGTATATTAGCAAGTCTGCACCGCCATTTCCCCATGCATCGTTTGTCAGTAACCCCATTAAAGCCAAAGCCGAAAGTATGGGAAGTGATGAGTTTAGCTCACTGTGGGCAGGGCAAAATGCAAGATTGGCGAAAAGTGGTACAGTAGATAAAATTATTCAAGATTTACTGGGCTACTAATTGCAAAAATAATCTTGATATATTTTGTTAGCAAAAAAAACGTGAGTAGCATCACTCACGTCTTGTTTACTGCACAGTTTAGAAACCTAATGTTTTGCCATCAGGATTTCTTGGGTCAGAATAGCCATAAAACCCAGAACCATCAGCTTGAATAATTTGAATACGTCCCATTGGTGCTTTAGTAACAACTTTATGACCTTTGTCTTGCAACAATTTTATCGTATCAGGACTAATGCCTGCTTCAACTCTAAGCTCATCGGGTAACCATTGGTGATGAACGCGTGGTGTAATTATCGCTTCTGCGGGATTCATTTCATGGTCAATCGTATTAACCACACTTTGCAATACAGTCGTGATGATACGAGCCCCACCTGGGCTACCTGTCACAAGCCAAGGTTTATTATTTTTCATGACAATCGTTGGTGTCATTGAAGAAAGTGGACGTTTTTTTGCTTCAATCGCATTGGCAGCACCGCCCACTAGACCAAACGCATTTGGCACACCGGGTTTCACTGAGAAGTCATCCATTTCATTATTGAGTAAAATCCCTGTGCCTTCTACAACAATGCCACTACCAAAGTTAAGATTTAATGTATAGGTGACAGCAGCGGCATTGCCCGCTTTATCCATGACTGAAAAATGCGTAGTCTGGTCACTTTCATAAGGTTGTGGTTTACCAGGTTTAATGTCTGATGAAAGTCTTGCTTTATTATCATCAATCGTTTTGACCCGTTCATTAGCATATGCTTTCGATGTTAAACCTGTGACAGGGATTTTGACAAAATCCGGGTCGCCCAAATATTCTGAGCGGTCAGCATAGGCTAATTTCATACTCTCTGCCATGTGGTGAATATTTTTGGCACTATTTACCCCATCTTCTTTGATAGGGTAATGCTCAAGCATATTTAATATCTCAATCAAATGTACACCACCCGAACTTGGGGGTGGCATGGTAACAACTTTATAGCCTCGATAATCACCAATAATTGGCTGACGCTCAACAACTTTATAGGCTTTTAAATCTTCAAGTGTCATTGTGCCACCATGTGATTGCATTTCTTTAGCAATTTTTGTGGCGATTTCACCTTGATAAAATGCTTTTGCCCCTTGTTTGGCAATCAAACGCAATGATTTCGCCAAGTCTTTTTGTACCAACAAATCACCAGATTTCAGCGGTTCACCGTTTTTGAAAAAAATCGCTTTGCTAGCTGCCCATTTACCCAGTGTTGATTTTTCTTCTTTTAACGTCTGTGCCAATACATCACTGACAATAAACCCTTTGTCTGCAAGCTTGATTGCAGGCTCAAGCACTTTAGATAATGGCATGGTACCCCATTTTTTTAGCGCGTATTCCATACCAGCTACTGTCCCAGGCACACCTGAAGCGTCATGCGTGAACAATGATTTTCCATCAATAACATTACCTTGACTATCAAGGTACATATCACGGCTGGCTTTGGCTGGCGCAATTTCGCGAAAATCAATGGCAACATCTTTGCCAGTTTTATCATCATGCAACACCATAAAACCACCACCACCAATGTTGCCTGCATTTGGCAAGACGACTGCTAAGGCAAATCCAACCGCGACCGCCGCATCGATAGCATTGCCGCCTTGTTTTAATATATCCAAACCAACTTGCGTCGCTAACCCTTGCTCGGAAGCCACCATACCATTTTTACCATAGACAGGATGAAAGATAGCATTACTGCTATCGTAGCGATTTGCCGCTAACTGGCTAGCATTGGTGGCTGGTTGTGGTAATAGTTTGCTTTGGGCAATGGGTGATATCACCAACATTAAAGCCAATGACAGATTGGTTAAAATCATTTTAGGTTTTAGTCGCATATCCCTATCCTTCTAAATTACTAGTTGATGTTGTAGCAGATACAAATTATATGTATTGCTACAATATACATAAATCCTTTCACAAAAACGTAATATTAAATTGTGACAAAAATGTTTCTGTTATCGAACCAATTCGTTAATTTTTCTAACGGATATCTAAGTTATAAGTATTTACCCCAATCTGCAAGCTTTTTTAACTGCCATACCCCATCAATTAAAGATTGCTATCGTTTATGAAGTCTGTGATGTAGCTTAACCACATTGCCCATAATTAAAATCGCTGGGGCGGGTAAGTTCGCCTCGGCTTGTTTTGCCACGATGGTCTCGAGCGTACCTGTCAATACTTGCTGATGCGGCAAGCTGGCATTTGACACAATCGCAATCGGCGTACTGGGATTTTTTCCTGCGTTAATCAAGCCACTCGTCAATTTATCAAGCTGCTTTAATCCCATATAAAAAACCACGGTTTGGCTATCATCAAGCCAGCTGGCAAAGTCTTCATTGATGGTATCCGTCTTAAGAGACGCGGTGACGAACTTGACAGAGTGCGCATACGCACGGTGTGTCAATGGAATACCGGCACAGCTTGCCGCCGCGGTGGCTGCGGTAATGCCAGGCACGACTTCAAAATCAATCCCCGCTGCGACCAATTGCTCGGCTTCTTCGCCGCCCCGCCCAAATACATACGGGTCGCCACCTTTGAGACGTAACACGCGTTTTCCTTGCTGCGCCTGTTCCACGAGTAGCTCATTGATTTTTTCTTGCCTTACCGCATGATCACTGGCTTTTTTGCCGACGTAGATTTTGGTGGCATCACGCCTGCACAGATCAAGAATCTGCGCTGAAACCAAATTATCATAAAATACCACATCCGCTTGTTGCATCAATCGTAGCGCTTTAAAGGTTAGCAAATCAGGATCGCCTGCCCCTGCGCCCACAATGTACACCTTACCAAGCTGTGCTTTATCGGCAGGTTGGTTGTTGGCGTGCTGTTGTAGCAAAGTTTCAAGTTGGCTTTCAGCTTTGCTTAGGCTATTTGAATTACCCTCAAATACCGATTCTGCGACTTGTCCTTCAAAGGCTTGTTCCCAAAACTTACGTCTAGCCGTCACATTCGGCAATGCAGCTTTCACTTTATCGCGAAATCTACCGGCCAACCCTGCCAATTCGCCATATTGCGGTGGCACGACTGTTTCGATTTTGGCTCGCAGCAGTCTTGCCAGCACAGGGGCTTTACCTGCACTGGATACCGCAATGGTAATTGGATTGCGGTCAACGATGGCAGGAAAGATAAAGGTACATAGCGGTGGATTATCGACGACATTGACTGGGATAAAACGGGCTTCACAGTCATTAAAAATCTGCGCATTCACCGTTTCATCATCGGTACAAGCAATGACAATGGTTTGTTTATCCAAATATTTTTGCTGATAAACATCGTTAATCAATTGATGACGAGAATCACTAAATTGCGCGGTGAGCCTTGACTCATAGCTGGGTGCGACAAAGGTGATTGTCGCGCCAGCTTTATCGAGCAAATCCGCTTTACGCAGTGCCACTTCCCCACCGCCAACCACAAGCACGGGGCGATTTTCTAATTTAAAAAATAGCGGTAAGGTATTCATAGACATTCTCAACATTAGATAGTGACAAGAACAATTAAGCTGAACTTCGGTTCAGCTTAACATTTTCATACATACTGCCGATCAAAAATTATAATTGTGTGTGTAGACCACATTCACGGTTCTCTTCTACTTTGGTAGGGTCAAAGTAGTCATGTTCATTTGGTAAATCATGCTCTTTTAAGTAAGCTTCTAAGTCATCTTCTGACCAATGGAACAATGGCGCTACTTTTAACACGCCGTCTTTACTTTCTGACAACACGTCAAGCGATTGACGAAATTCTGTTTGGTCTTTACGAATCGCATTAATCCACACATCAGGGGCAATTTCTTTTAACGCACGTCCAAATGGCTCAAGTTTGACTTGCTCAGTGAATTTTGCGTGCGCTGGGTTGTTGACGCTAGGTACACCGTTGAACTCGACATCACGCCAAGCTGCAGTTTGTTGCGGCAAGTAGGTAATCACGTTTAAGTTTAGACGTTTAATCAAATCTTGCGCATGGCGGTAAGTCGCTTCAGTGTTATAGCCAGAATCCACGAACAATACTTTAATGTCAGGACGTTGTTTGGCAACCATCTCTAACAGTACCACTTCATAAGGGCGAAAGTTGGTAGTGATGATAGGATTACTACCTTGTGCCAGTGCCCAAGCAATGATTTCCTCTGGGTTTTTGCCATTCAATTCTGCGTTAGCTTTATCTAGGTCGATATTTAATTTATTGCTCATTGGATTTCCTAATGTTTTATGGTGAAAAATTGGGATACGCTATGCTAATCAATTATGCGATGTTTAAAAAATGATTTTTAATGATATTATTATGAAAATTTAGAATTAACAAATTAACTTGAAATGCAGAAACCAGAAGTTAAAAAGGATAAGGTAGCAACTGGCTAACATTAAAAAAGCGAACCCTTAGATTCGCTCAATCTTAGCATCATTCAACAATTAATTCGCAAAAATCGGTAATTGCGTCACACTGCGACCTGTATAACGGTGTTTGATATCGACAAAATAATCAAACCAACTGGGGTTAAAATCACTGTCATCAATATCAAACTCACTAAACCCTACTTCGGTAAGCAGCTGCAAGGTATCTGGCAAGATATCACCACTAGCGCGCAACACTATAGCGGGGTTATAACTGGGGTGTAGTTGGATTTTTTGCGCTAAACTATAACCGCGTCCATCACGAAAACCATGAAAATCAATCACAATCACCGACAATAGCGGCATCACTTTGACAAAGTCCTGGTGCAAAAACTGATAATCACTGGCACCTGATAGAATAATACCCAGTTTTTTATCGCCCAACCGATTGGATAATGCTACCAAATCATCCGCTTCTAACTGTGGTTTTGGCGGATTTTTCTCGCTAAATTGGACAGGGCGATAGTCCACCAAAATTTCAGTGATATCTGAGGCATACTGGGATGGGTCGATATGCTCGATTTTTTGCTCATGAATACTCACGCTCACGGACTTTACATTGTCAATCACTTGGCTTTGGTTAATGAGTGCCATGGCTTATCCCTCCACCGGCTGTTCTGATTTGTCACGATATACATACTCTTTAAATGGCTCAATGCCGATACGATCGACCACTTCGGCAAATGTTTCACTACCAAAATCGGTATCCGCCGCTTGGCGATATTTAAGGTAGACTTGCAGGATATCATCCACCGTCGCCGCAACCGCATCGACAGGCACTGCTTTACCCAAAATATCGCCTAATTTGGCGTTTTGACCCGATCTACCACCCAGCGAGATTTGGTACCAATGCTCGCCTTTTTTATCCACACCCAAAATACCGATATCGGCGACATGGTGATGCGCGCAGGCATTCATACAGCCTGACATATTTAGGCGAATTTCACCAATATCATGGACAAAGTCTGCGTCTTGGAAATATTGGTTGACTTGGTTAACGATATTTAAGGTACTGGCATTAGCCAATGAGCAATAGTCAAAGCCTGGACATGAGATAATATCCGTCAATAAGCCAATATTTGGTCGGGCAAGGTGGTATTGTTTGAGCACCTGATAGACCTCATATACATCTTCAAGTTTGACGTCCGTGAGCACCAAGTTTTGATGATGGGTGCCGCGCACTTCACCAAAGCTGTATTTATCCGCCAAATCAGCCACCACGCGCATTTGGGTAGCGGTGATATCGCCGGTATCTTGCATAAAATGTTTGAGTGAGATAATCACCACGTGATAGCCTTTGACTTTATGCTCGCGGGTATTTTGGTTAAACCAACGCACAAACTCGCTATCTTCAAACTGGGTAGCCAGTTTGTCTTGGCTAGCTTGTAATTGTTGTTGGCTGAATGTTTGGTACGCCGGCTGTGGAAAGAAGGTTTTGGCGTGTTCAATTTGTTCAGCTGTCAGTGTTAATGCACCGTCTTTATTGTGTTTTTCCCAATCTTCTTCCACGATTCGTGAAAACGCTTCGGCGCCCATACTTTCAACTAAAATCTTGATACGCGCTTTGTATTTATTGTCACGGCGACCGTATTGGTTGTAGACACGTAAGATGGCATCTAAATAAGAGAGTAAATGGCGTTCAGGTAAAAACGGACGAATCACTTTGCCAATCACAGGCGTGCGCCCTAGACCACCGCCCACAATCACTTCAAAGCCAATGTCACCTGCGTCATTTTTGACCACATGCAGGCCAATGTCATGCAGCTGTGTCGCTGCACGGTCTGAGCAAGTACCGATGACTGCAATTTTAAATTTACGCGGTAAATAGGTAAATTCTGGGTGAAACGTTGACCATTGACGAATGATTTCACAATACGGGCGCGGATCGGCGATTTCATCAGCCGTCACACCGGCAAACTGGTCAGTGGTGGTATTGCGGATACAGTTGCCCGAGGTTTGAATCGCATGCATTTGTACCGATGCCAATTCTGCCAAAATATCGGGTACTTCTTCTAATTTTGGCCAGTTAAATTGCATATTGGTACGGGTGGTGATATGACCATAGCCACGGTCGTATTTTTCGCTGATGTCGGCAAGTTTACGCAGTTGATACGTCGCAAGCAGACCATAAGGAATCGCCACGCGAAGCATCGGCGCATGACGCTGAATATATAGACCGTTCATCAGGCGTAATGGCAAGTACGCTTCTTCACTGAGCTCGCCAGCCAAAAAACGTCGGGTTTGGTCGCGAAACTGCTCGACCCGATCGTCTACCAATTGTTGGTCAATTGCGTTGTATTTATACATGCGGATTCCTATGTCACTAATACAAATTGTAATTACAAATTCTAATTACCAATTAAATTTAAATTTTAGCTGTTGCAGCCATTTCAACTGGGTGAAATTTTAACCTGCCTATCATAAATGCCCAAGGGGTTTTTAGTAAATTCCATTTTTACATAAATATATCGAGTTACTGCATTTATTATTGCGAACCGTAATATTCTATTATACGCTACCTTAATTTTTTTGAACCGTCTGTTTTTTTGACACGTTAATTTTGACCCGCTAATATAGGAAATCCGATGAGCCAAAGCGCCACTTCAACTCTCCATTCTCTAAGCCAACTAGTACCACCGCACGGTAGTGACACATTAAAAGAAAAATTACTTAAAGGCGATGCGCTAACCGCTGCCCAGCAAAAAGCCAAAAATCTCCCAAAAATCCAAATCAGCTCCCGTGAAGCCGGTGATTTGATTATGCTCGGTATTGGCGGCTTTACCCCGCTAGATGGTTTTATGAACCAAGCAGACTGGCAAAGCGTATGTGACAATATGCATTTAACCACCGGCGACAATGCGGGCGTATTTTGGCCCATTCCTATTACCCTATCGACCGATACTGCCACTGCCGATACGCTAAACCCAGGTGATGACATTGCGCTGGAATACCAAGGTGAAATCATGGGGATTTTGACCTTAAGCGAAAAATACCGCATTGATAAAGCGCACGAATGCCAAACCGTCTTTGGCACCACAGAAATTGAGCATCCCGGCGTTGCCATGGTAATGGCACAAGGTGATGTCAATCTAGCTGGCGATGTGGTGGTGTTAAGCGAAGGCGAATTCCCGAGCAAATATGGTGATATCTACCTCACTCCGGCACAAACCCGTGACATCTTTACTCAAAATGGCTGGAAAACCGTCGCTGCTTTCCAAACCCGTAACCCGATGCACCGCTCACATGAATACCTTGCCAAAATCGCCATTGAAATCTGTGATGGCGTACTCATTCATTCATTGCTTGGTGCATTAAAACCTGGGGATATTCCTGCAGACGTACGCCAAGAAGCCATTGGTACATTAATCGACCATTACTTCCGTAAAGACACGGTCATCCAAGCAGGCTATCCACTGGATATGCGCTATGCCGGTCCACGTGAAGCATTATTACATGCCTTGTTCCGTCAAAACTACGGCTGTAGCCATTTGATTGTCGGGCGTGACCATGCAGGCGTGGGTGATTACTATGGCGCGTTTGATGCGCAGCATATTTTTGATACGCTCAAACCGAATGATTTAATCACCCAACCGTTAAAAATTGACTGGACATTCTGGTGTGACGCTTGTGACTCGATGGCATCGACCAAAACTTGCCCACACGATGCCAGCCATCATGTCAAAGTCTCAGGTACCAAATTGCGTAAAGCCTTATCGGAAGGGGAAGACGTGCCTGATAACTTCAGCCGTCCAGAAGTGTTAGCGGTACTTCGTAACTACTATGAAGGCTTAGAAGAGCATCAAAAACATAAAGTTGAGCTGACAGGTCACTCTGCAAAATAATTATTGCGAGGTTTAACGCTTATCAATCGATTAAAAGGGTATGTGATAATACCCTTTTTTTTATCTAACCTTTAGCAAAAAAATTAGCAATAAAAAAGAAGCACGGGGCTTCTCTTTTTATTGCTTAACATTGCTTAACTGAGCTAAATTTAATTAAGGCTAAATTTAACTAAGCTAAATCACATATTCGACGTGCGAATCTTGCAGAAAATTGGCAACAAAATGATTCGAGGGATGATTGACCAGCGTCTCATAATCCCCAATTTGCACGATTTGACCTTGGTTCATCACCACAATTTCATCGGATAATTCTGCCGCTTCTTCTTGGTCATGGGTCACTAAAATACTGGTGACACCGAGCTCATGATGAATCGAGCGCAGCCAAGCGCGTAATTCTTTACGCACCTTGGCATCGAGTGCGCCAAATGGCTCATCGAGTAACAACAGCTTTGGCTCTACCGCTAGCGCACGCGCCAATGCGATACGCTGACGCTGACCGCCTGAGAGTTGATGCGGGTATTTTTTTGCGGTTTGGGATAGTTGCACCAGCTCCAGCAGATGATTGACCTTTTTGCTGATTTCCGCGTTGCTTAGGCGTTTGTTTTTTGGCATGACGGTCAAGCCAAACGCCACGTTATCAAACACGGTCATATGGCGAAATAACGCGTAATGCTGGAACATAAAGCCGATATGACGCTGCTGGACAGGCACATCGGTCACATCTTCACCATCAAACAAAATACGCCCCGTATCGGCAAGCTCAAGCCCTGCAATGATGCGCAGTAAGGTTGTCTTACCGCAGCCTGAAGGTCCCAAGAGCGAGGTTAATTTGCCCGTCGGTACGGTTAAATTAATCGGTTGTAGTGCAGTAAAGCGACCAAACTGTTTGGTGATATCACGGATTTCGATACTCATGGTATTCTCTTAACTTTTTTTACTTTTTAAATTGCATCAATGTTATTCATCATTGGCAGACTGACGTTTAGTCAACGCCTGCTGCACGATTAAGGTAACGAGTGCCAACAACGCCAACAAACTCGACAACGCAAACGCCGCCGTCATGTTGTATTCATTGTAGGCAATCTCAACCAATAGCGGCATGGTATTGGTTTCACCGCGAATATGACCTGAGACCACACTCACCGCGCCAAACTCACCCATCGCCCGGGCATTGGTCAAAATAATACCGTATAGCAATGCCCATTTGATATTGGGCAGCGTCACCCGCCAAAACATTTGCCAGCCTGAGGCACCGAGTGTTAATGCCGCTTGCTCTTCACTGCTGCCCTGCGACTGCATCAGCGGAATCACTTCACGCGCCACGAATGGAAAAGTCACAAACATGGTGGCAAGCACGATACCGGGAATGGCAAAAATCACTTGAAAACCAAAGTATTCTAGCCAGCCGCCAAGCCAAGTATTGGCGCCCAGTAGCGCGACAAACATCAAACCTGCAACCACCGGAGATACCGAAAATGGCAAATCTAGCAGCGTGGTGAGAAATTGCTTACCTTTAAAATCAAATCGGGTCAATAGCCAGGCTAATGCAATCCCAATCACCGTATTAATCGGTACCACAATCAGCGCCGTAATCAAGGTAAGCTTGATGGCCGATAATGCCTCATGATCGGTCAAGGCAGCCACATACAACTGCCAGCCAGATTTTAAGGCTTCATAAAACACCGATATCAGCGGAATCACTAGCATCAGCGTCATAAACGCCACCGCAATACCAATTAAGGTATAACGTAGCCATTTTGGCTCACGGGTTGCGGCTTGGGTTTGGTAAGGATATTGGCTGCTGTCTATCATACACTTGCCCCGCCCATACGTTTGGTCAATAGCCACTGCAAGGCATTAATGGCAAATAAAATCACAAACGAAATCATCAACATAAATAAAGCAACCGCGGCAGCCCCCTGTACATCAAAACTTTCAAGCTTACCAATAATGATTAACGGTAAAATCTCAGATTTCATCGGTAAATTACCCGCAATAAAAATCACCGAGCCATACTCCCCCGTCGCCCGCGCAAACATCATGCCCGAGCCCATCAGCAACGCAGGATACAACTCCGGCAAGATGACCCGTCTAAAAGTTGTCAATCTCCCAGCGCCTAGCACCGATGCCGCCTCTTCATATTCTGGCGACAGCTCCGCAAGCACAGGTTGTACCGCACGCACAATAAACGGCAAGCTCACCACAATTAGCGCCAACCAAATACCAATGGGGGTAAAAGCAATTTTAATGCCGAATGGCGCAAAAAACTGCCCGATTAAACCATTGGGTGCATATAAGGTTGCTAACGAAATACCCATTACCGCCGTTGGCAAGGCAAAGGGCAAATCCACGAGCGCATTTAAAATCGACTTTCCCCAAAACTCATAGCGCACCAACACCCATGCAATCAGCGTACCAAACACCAAATTGGTCAATGTCGCTAGCAATGACATTTTTAGCGACAGTTCAATCGCTGCCTTGACGCGCGGCTCGGCAATGGTTTTGATAAAGCCTGCCACGCCAATATCGGCGGCTGTCATTACCATCGCCACAAATGGCAACAGCACGATAATCGACAATGCCAATACACTGATGCCCAAACTCAAATTAAAAAACGGCATGATATGGCGCTTTTTATTGCGTTTCAAGGGTGAATTGGGTGTTTTAGGCTGATTGTTTGATGTTAAATCGGCTTGATGGTTAGCATTGATGCTTGCCATGCAGGGCTTCCTTTACTAATAATCGGTAGGCAACGTGAGAATTTAAAATAATAAACATACAAAAATAAAAATTCAAAAATAAAGATACAAAAAGCTCTGTATCCAAAATTTTAAGCACGGCTATAGTACCATCTCACTTTGATTTTCCAAACTATATTTATGCGCTTTAAATATTCTTAGCTAGAATAAAAAACCAGAGCCGAACTCTGGTTTTGTGAGGTAAAAACAGCGAACTATTTTGCCGCAGGTGCCGATGCTATGGTGCTCGTTGGGCTGGCTAGTTGATCAAAGACACCCCCGTCTTTGAAGTATTTGGTCATGATATCCGTCCAGCTACCAAATTCGGCATTGGGGCTAAAGGTGGTAAGCGCGGGTAATTTATCTTGATTTTTAGCCAGTACCGCCGCATCGCTTGGGCGCAGGTATAAATCTGCCGCCAATTGCTGGGCAGGCTCGCTCCATAAATAATCAAGATACGCTTTCGCTGCGTCGTTGGTGCCTTTTTTATCGGTCACTGATTTGACAATCGCCACCGGGTTTTCTGCTGATATGGTGTAGCTTGGATAGACAATTTGCACATCGCCTTTACCAAACTGCTTAACCGCGAGATTGGCTTCATTTTCAAAGGTGACTAATACATCGCCAATTTGGCGCTGTAAGAACGTGGTAGTTGCCGCACGCCCACCATTTTCATACACCGGCACGTTTTTGAGCAACTCTTTGACAAAGTTTTTGGTTTTGCTTTCATCTTTATTAAAACTATGTAAGCCGTAGCCATACGCGCCTAAGAAGGCATAGCGCCCATTACCCGTGGTTTTTGGGTTGGCAAGTACGATTTGTACACCTGGTTTTGCCAAATCAGACCAGTCTTTGATTTGTTTTGGGTTGTCTTTACGCACCAAAAACACGATAGCACTGGTATAAGGGACTGCTTTGTTTGGGAATTGGCTTTGCCAATCTTGTGCCACCAAGCCTTTTTTCACCAACAGCTCTACATCTGAGCCTTGGTTCATACTGACCACGTCCGCTTGCAGACCGTTGGCAACTGCGAGCGCTTGTTTGCTAGAGCCGCCATGCGATTGCTGGATATCAATGGTTTTACCGCTATTTTTGGCTTCGTAGTCTTTGATAAACAGGGGATTGTAGCCTTTATAAAAGTCACGCGCGACGTCATAGGAGACATTGAGCAGTTTAATACCGCCTTTATCGCTCGCACCTGCATTTGATTGCGTGGCGGCTTGACCTGAAGCGGCTTGTTGGTCTTGCTGGGTGGGCGCACGTGAACAACCCGCTAGGCTCACGCCTAATAACGCTAGACTTGATAGCACAGCTACGGTTTTGTGTTGAACCTTAGTTTTTTTTTGAAAATTAACAGTCATCATGGTCACCCCTCATCTCAATGTATAAAAATCAATATATAATGTTAAATGTTAAATTTATTCATACTATTTTACAAAAAAAGCGTCGTTAAGCAAAAATACTATTATTCTTTATCCATATTCCACTTATGAATATTACATCATAAAATATAATGTAATATTTAAAATTATAAATTGAGCAAGCTGAATCCCATTCGCATCACACCTAAATCACAAATGTTACGTTGTCAGCGTTATCATTTTCGCCTACAATTTTATTTTTAATTATCAAGAATTCTCCATGGCAAAAGCTTCCAAAACTGTTATCAAATCAATTGAAGAGCAGCTCGCACGACTGGATTTGCAAACCACCCCATCAAATCAGGCTGATGACGTATTTTTGGCGCTGCTTGACGATGGTGAGCATGACAATAAAGCAACTGCAAAGCGTGGCAGTGTTGATAACTTAAGCGTTGATAACTTAAACGATTATGACTTTAGCGAACAATTAGCCATTCAAGATCGCGATAGCCAACTGCAACAGGCGTTAAGCGACACTGTATTGTCACTGAGCGATTATCTATCCGCTGTTCAGTTGGTGATTAGTGAAACGTTTGCCCATACTGTTTGGGTGAAAGCTGAAATTCGTAGTCTGTCAGCCAAAGGCGGTCACTACTATTTTGAATTGGCGGATAAAGATATTGATGGCAAAGTCACCGCCAGCTGCCGCGGCACGCTATGGCGTGGTCAAGCAGCCAAAGTACTGTCAAAGTTTGAAAAAAACACTGGCATGAGCCTTGAGCGAGGCTTGAATGTATTGCTTAAAGTCTCAGCCACGTTCCATGCCCAATATGGCTTTTCGCTAAACATCGTCGATATCGACCCCACTTACACACTGGGGGATTTGGCAAAGCAATACCAAACGATTTTAACCAGACTGCATGAAGAAGGGCTGCTCGATCTCAATCAATCGCTCCCCATGCCGTTTGATATTGAGCATGTGCTCGTTATCGCGCCTGAAAAAGCTGCAGGGCTCGGTGATTTTCGCGCGGATGCCGATAGGCTCGCCAGCACAGGGGCTTGTATTTTTCATTATGAGCACGCCACCTTTCAAGGCAATCACGCCCCTGAAGACATCCGCCAAGCCATCATTAAAGGCATGAAAAATCTGAGTAAGCAGCATATTACCGCAGATTTGATTGTGATTATCCGGGGTGGTGGCGCGGTGGGCGATTTGGCCTATCTCAATGATTACGAACTTGCCGCGCTGGTGGCAGAGCAGCCGATACCGGTATGGGTTGGCATTGGTCATGAGCGTGACCGTGTCATGCTAGATGAAGTGGCACATCAAAGTTTTGATACCCCATCGAAGGTTATCGCAGGTATTCGCAATCATTTGCTCACTATTACCCAAGGTGCCAAACAACATTTTTTGACCATCGAGCAAATTGCTAAATCTAGCATCTTGCAGGCACGCCGTGATAGCGAACAACAACTTACCAAGATACAATCGGCAGCGCAGCGACAATTATCTGCCGCTAAACTTGCCATGGACAACCAATTTGTACAGATTCGCCAGCTTGCCTATCAACAAATCACAACGGCTCGTCAATCGACCGATCGACTGCGTGAGATGACATTGTTACAGCATCCGTCAACTGTATTAACTCGTGGCTATGCGATTATCAGAACCTCGCATCCTACATCAAATACGGTGATGACTTCGATTGCCCAAGTTGAACCCAATACAACCATAACCATTGAATTACAAGATGGCTATCTACAAGCCACTGTCAATGCCAAACAATCAAAAAACTGACCTATCCATCAAGGAATAACCATGACCGAGCCAACCGATTTTAAAAGCGCCTATGAGGTGTTAAAAACAAATGCACAGCTCTTGCAAAACAGTCAAGAGCCCAATATTGACGCGCTGATGACTATTGTAGCGCAGTCCATTGACGCCTATAAAGTATGCCAAGCGCGGATTGATGCCGTTGAAGCCTCGCTGAATCAAGCATTTGAAACAGACTAAGTTTCAATCAAGCAGAAAAGCAGAATAAAAAAGCCACTATCGAAGGATAATGGCTTTTTTATGTTGGGTATAGCTTAAATTTCTACTTTGGCACCCATTTCTACCACATTGTTACTAGGAAGTTTTAGAAATTCAGCCGCGGTGCCGGCATTACGGTGCATATGGGCAAACAATTTTTCACGCCATAATGCCATACCTTTGATGCTTTCAGATGCCACCACAGCCTCATGGGATAAGAAATAACTCACCTTGGCAGGGTCGAAATCAAAGTTAAATTGCTGAATGTGTTTGAGTGAATCTGGCACATCAGGGTCATTTTTAAAGCCAAAATTGAGTACCACCTTCCAGCAATTGTGCCCCAAATAGGTCACTTCACTACGCTTGCTGAGACCCACCCAAGGGGTTTCTAAGGTATTAACGGTGACAAAGATATTGTACTCATGCAAGCATTTATTGTGCTTTAAGTTTTGTTTCAACGCCACGGGTACGATATCGACTTCAGACACCATAAATACGGCAATGCCTTTGATTTTTTTGATATTTTCAAAGAGCACTTGGCAGCGCTGATTGATTAAGATTTTCTCTTGCAGTACCGCTTGCTGATTTTGCAGCTCTTGGATATTCTCAAGTGGCGCGTTTTCAATATCTTGGGTCAGCTTTTCTAATTTGCCTTGCGTCGACTCCAAAGCTATTTGTAAGCGTTTATTGGTAAAACTACCAAACAAGTCATCCAAGAAATTTTTTAAGTTAATTTGTCTTGTGGTATGGGCAATTCTCACCAAGTTACGCCCATCTCGCCAAGTCATCATTAACACAAACATGACGCCCCCTAACAACAATGGGAACCAGCCGCCTTTGAGCAGCTTCAGCAGATTTGACGCCCAAAACAAGAAATCCACTACAAAGAACAATGAGGTCGCGGCAATACACAGTAGCAATGGGTATTTCCACGCATAGCGAATCACAAAGAAGGTCAATATCGTGGTAATCAGCATATCCGTACAAACCGCAATACCATAAGCGGCCGCTAACGCACCCGATGATTTGAACATCACCACAGCAAACGCAATGGCGATAAATAAGCCCCAGTTAATCGCTGGAATATAAATCTGACCCACTTCTTTGACGTTGGTATACACAATACGCATACGCGGTAAAAAGCCCAGTTGCACGGCTTGTTTGGTGATACTAAACGCCCCAGAAATCAACGCTTGTGACGCAATCACTGTCGCTAAAGTTGCCATCACCACCATCGGGATACGCATGGCATCTGGAATCATCAAAAAGAAGGGATTGGATTTGCCATCAGGATTGGCGAGTAAAAATGCGCCTTGACCAAAATAATTGAGCAGCAAGGCAGGCATGACAATGGAAAACCAGGCGATACGAATCGGTTTTTTGCCAAAATGCCCCATATCGGCATACAAGGCTTCACCGCCTGTCACACACAACACAACTGCCCCCAAGATGATAAAGGCGAGTGTCGGATTGGTGATCACAAACTGATAAGCATAGATGGGATTGATGGCTTGCAAGATTTCGACATTGTGCTGGATATGATAAACCCCAATACCAGCAATCAACAAAAACCATAGCACCATCACAGGTCCAAACAGCTTACCAATACCTTTGGTACCAAATTTTTGCACAAAAAACAGTATGAACAAAATGGTCAGCGTGGCAGGAATTACCACACTATGCAGCCGTGGCGATACCACCGTCAAACCCTCTACTGCCGATAGCACCGAGATGGATGGGGTAATCACCCCATCACCATAAAACAAGCAAGTACCAAATATCCCCATGGTCATGATGATTGCGTGCAATTTTGGGCGATGTTTCACCGCGCTTGATGCCAAAGCGAGCATCGCAATCAGACCGCCTTCCCCTTTATTGTCGGCACGTAGCACCAGCGAGATGTACTTGAGACTGACGATGATGGTGATAGTCCATACAAATAACGACAGCACCCCATAGATATTGGCAACGTTAAAGGCGACATGACCAGAATTAAAAACTTCTTTTACTGAATACAGTACACTGGTACCGATATCGCCATAAACGACCCCGATTGCCCCTAATGTCAGTGCAGGAACCGAGGTTTTAGCATGTGCTTTACTCATAAATTAACGACGCAATTTGATAAGATGGATTATTATAAGTCGAATTATAAAATTGCGGTTAAATTATATTTTGTAACCAAAGTTATCTATGTACTTGACGATAGTAACATTTTATCAGCGTCAATTTGAGCACAGTAGCTTAACCCCTTATTTTTAATGGTGAAATGGCGGTTTGGCAAGCCAAATCATACCAATCAATAATAAGAACACCAAGCCAAACACATAAAAGACCTCATTTGAGCCAATAATCAGCGCCTGTTGGTTAATATTTTGGTTGATGAGCGCCAGCGTTTGCTCATAACTCATGCCAGACGCTTGCAGGCTTTTTGACCACGCATCAAAATTGGAATTTTGGGTGATACTTTCGGTCAAATAAGTATGCGCATGATTGCTGCGTCTTTCCCACACAGTCATCACCATTGAAGCGCCAATCCCGCCCGCCAAGGTTCTCACAAAGGTAAAAATCCCTGTCGCTGCCGCCATTTTATCATGCGAAATGTTGGAGAGCGCAATGGTAGTTAAGGGCATAAAAAACATGGCAGTACCCAGTCCTTGGATAAACTGCGGCCAAAACACATCCCAAAACGTCATTTGCGGATTAAAATCACTTCGCCATACAAAGGTGGCACAATAAATTAAAAAACTTAACGTCACCAAGATGCGCATATCAATGTTTCGCGCGTATTTACCGATTAAGGGCGTCAACAACACCGGGAAAATACCAATCGGTGCGGCTGCCAACCCTGCCCAAACCGCGGTATAGCCCATGGTCTGCTGCAGCATGACGGGCAATAGCACAATGGCGCCCATATATAGCAAAAATGCCAAGCTAATCACCAATGTGCCAATGGTAAAATTGCGGTCTTGAAAAATCGACAAATCAATAATCGGATGTTCCTCACCGCGCTCCCAAATTATCAAATAACTCAAACATAAAACGCTAATGACCGCTAAAGCAATGATTTCAGGTGAAGCAAACCAATCAAGCTCACGCCCACGATCCAGGAAAAACTGCAGTGCACCCACCCCAACAATCATCAAAACAAGGCCTACTTTATCAATATCGGTCTTGATGACAGGCGTTTCGCGGTTTTTAAGTTGTTGCCATGCCAAAATAATGGCGACAATACCAATCGGAATATTGATAAAAAATATCCAGCCCCAGTGATAATTGTCGCAGATATAACCGCCCAAAATCGGACCTAATATCGGCGCGGTGACGACCACCATAGCAAATAATCCAAGCGCCATCGCCCGTTTTTCAAGCGCAAAAGACTGTAATAATAGACTTTGTGCCAGTGGAATCATCGGGCCTGCTACTGCGCCTTGCGCCACCCTGGCAATAATCAGCATCGTCAAACTATGTGACACCCCGCATAACCATGAACAAAACACAAATAAACTTGCCGACACCAAAAACACTTTGACCGAGCCATATTGACGAGCCAACCACCCTGTGAGGGGAATAGATATCGCGTTGGAAACGGCAAACATGGTAATCACCCATGTACCTTGCGAGGTCGCCGCACCCAAATCCCCCGCAATGGTCGGCAATGCCACATTGGCAATGGTCGAATCAAGCACCATCATAAACACCGCCATCGATAGCGCAAAAGTCACAATCGCAAGCGGCATCCCTGATAAAGGCGGGGGTTGATTTAGCTGACTACGGGCTGGACTATCAGTCGCTGGCTGCTCTGTATCGATATTGGGTGAAATTGCTTCCGCCATTTTTCACCTCACGATTGGTTTTGCTGGATAATTTGTTGGATGATTTTGGTCGCGCCTGACATATCGACTTGCGGCTGCAGCTGGGCAACAGGTTTGTTGCTAGCGGTCGCGGTAGCCACCTGCGGTTTGCCTTGTTGGTCTCGGCTATCCAGCTCGGCATGCATACTTAGCCCCACGCGTAGCGGATGCTGTTGTAATTCTTTGCTATCGAGTGCAATTCGTACAGGTAGACGCTGGGTGACTTTAATCCAGTTACCGGTGGCGTTTTGGGCAGGCAAAACCGAGAACGCACTGCCTGTTCCTGCTGATAAGCCAATCACTTTGCCATGATAAATAACTTCTTTACCATAGATATCTGATGTTAAATTCACCGCTTGACCCAGATGAATGTCTTTAATTTGGCTTTCTTTAAAATTGGCATCGACCCACAAATCATGTAACGGCACAATCACCATCAAAGGCGTGCCTGCGCTGATTTTTTGACCCAATTGCACACCGCGTTTGGCAATTTGCCCATCGATGGGTGCTACGATCTGGGTACGGTTGAGATTGAGCCAAGCGGTTTGGATATTCGCTATCGCGGTTTGCACCGCAGGTTGTGACAGTACATCATTTTTACCCAAATTGGCGATTGTCACATTGCGCTGCGCTTGGGCAGTCACGACCGCAGAGCGAGCG
Organism: Moraxella sp. CTOTU47915; assembly: GCF_031986685.1. Taxonomy (NCBI): domain Bacteria; kingdom Pseudomonadati; phylum Pseudomonadota; class Gammaproteobacteria; order Moraxellales; family Moraxellaceae; genus Moraxella; species Moraxella sp. CTOTU47915. The sequence continues at coordinate 7,471 of NZ_DAMAAE010000002.1, read as the reverse complement.
GTGGCTTGCTTGGCAACTGCCGCGTCGAGCTGGGCTTGGGCTTTTTTGATAGTGTCGGCAGCATGCTGGACTTCTTCTTGCGATACCGCTTGACTTGCCATCAAAGCGGCGCGGCGTTGATAGTCAGATTGTGCCGCAAGTAGCGCAATTTTTGCCGATTCAATTTGCGATTGCACTTCATTCATCGCAGTTTGCGCTTGCGAGATATTGACATCAGCTTGTTGGATGGTCGCGGTTTGGGTTTTGTACTGTCTGATTGCTGTGCGCAATTGTGCTTTGGCGGTTTCAAGGGCTAAGCCATTATCCGCTTGGTCTAACGCCACCAAAGTTTGCCCGGCTTTGACCATATCCGTGTCATTGACCCCAATCGCCGTCACCGTCCCCGATATTTGCGCGTTGATTTGTACTTGGTTGCCGCTCACATAGGCGTCCTCGGTACTGACTTGATAGCGCCATTGGGTAACGTATAACCATAACGTCACCGCAGCAATGGCTAAAACAATCAGGGTAAATAAAAATAGGTTTTTTTTACGTTTGGATTTGGCAGGGATTTGGGTTGTGCTATGCGTAGGTGCGGGTGTGGGTGCTGGTTCGGGGCTATCATCAACCCCATTCGGCATGGTTTCAGCCATTTTTTCGTCCTTATCGCTAAACTTAAGTGGCAAAATCTAAAAAATCCGACGGTTGACAGACGGATTTATGCTAGAAAATGGCTCGATTATGTAATTTAATATGCTTAATGGGTGGCAATATAAAACTATCCTAAACAGCCTTCAAGCATCAAATAAAACATAAATGTTGCATAAGAATACAGTTAGGCAGATAATGTTGCTTATTGTAAAAATTTTGCGCAATTCATGCGATTGCTAAAATTTAAAGGCTAAGACATAAAGCGTAAGATGAAGAGCGTAAGGATACCAAAAAGCGATGAACGAAAATGATTTACGGGTCATTAAGACTGAACAACATATCGAGCAAGCTTTCCTCGCATTACTGCAGCAGAAACCTTACCGCGCCATCACGGTCCAAGATATTTTAGATACTGCAGCGATCAACCGCTCAACCTTTTATCGTCATTACGCCAGTAAAGAGGCGCTGGCAGAGAAAATGGTGAGTAACTTTTGCCAAGTGTATGAGAAGTTTTTAACTGAACGCTTCAGTGTCGCCAGTCAAGAAAATTTACTGATGTGTTTGGAACAATTTTGGGCGTTTATTCACGCGCAAAAACAACGCATACTGGCGTTTTGGCAAATCAAAACCCCAAATATCCATTTATATGATGATATGTATGCGTTAATCAAACAAAATTATATTGAGCATGCTAAGCGTCATGGACGCCCAGGCGACTTAGAGTTTCAAGGGCATACGTATGCAGGGATTATATTAAATAATTTAAGTTACTGCCTGCAGCAAGAGCGCCACATGTCACTCGAGGATATTCGTAGCAATATACAGCTGATGATGCAGACAGTGTCTATACAGTAATCTCTCATCATCATAATCTGCAATAACCTCGATACGCTCATTAGCAGCCAGTTTTAAGCGCTAAAGTCCTCTTTAGGATTTTTTACCGACTAAATCAATCACCCAAAGCTCCGCTTGCGAGCCTAGCCGAAACGGTACTCCCCAAAAACCATACCCCGAGCTTACAATTACATCGGTATTGTTGATACGTTCATAGCCGTAACCCAAACGATTTAAGAATTTGACAATGAAATTGGCAGGAAATATTTGCCCATTATGGGTATGTCCAGACACTTGCAAATCTATGGGTAATTGTACGTTTTGTTCAATCTCATTGGGCTCATGGTCAAGTAAAATAATCGGCTTATCGGTACTTGACGGCATTAAATCCTTGGCCGCTTTACGATAACTGGCATGATTATCCAGTCTTCCTACCAACCAAAGCTGGTTATCAACCAACACTTTGTCATCTGCCAATAAGGTGATATTGGCTTTTTGGATCGCATCGCGAATCTCGCCTTCATGCCCATACATATCATGATTGCCTAGTGTGGCATACGCGCCCATTGGCACTGCACTTGCTAGTTGCTGCAGTGCTGGCTGCATATTTTGCGAGGTATAATAATCAACATTATCATCCATAATATCGCCAGGCATCAACAGCAGTTGCACGTTCTGTGCTTTTACCATATCGGTTAATCGGTTAATTTGCCGCTCACCGACCATTAGACCCAAATGCAGGTCTGAAACCATCCCAATCCGAATCGGTTTGGCAAGTGGCTGATTGGCAGTCAAGGTGATATGACGAATGGTGGGTGTATAAGCATTATAAATACCCATCAATACCATGCCAAAAAACACCAGCGGCAATAAAATGCGTTCCCCGTAAGTTTGATAACTCACGGCATTAAAAAATTGCGGGGCAACTTTCATCAACACCAAATTGATAATGCCCACCGCTACCATCGACATGATGACAAACCACAAAATAGTCAGCCAAGTCATAGACAGCTTGAGCCCAAAGCTCGTCAATCGTGCGATGCCAAATACCAATAACGCATTACTTATCACAAATAGACTAATCATCAAATAGCGAGAAGAGCGATCGGATAACCAAGACCCTGCCCACCACTGCAGCCCCCGCCCCGCGCCATAAGTAAACAATTCAAACAACAATACAATGACGGTCAGAAATATCCAACGCATACCAGCCCCAAATTTTTTATCATAAGTAAAGGTTATATAAAGAATGTTTGTGAATTTACAATGTCGCTTTATCTATTAAAGCCAATCAGTGAATTTGAAAAAATCAATTAATATAATTTGCCCATTAAAAAACCCAACTTACGAGAATAAGTTGGGTTTTTTCGATATCGGCTCATCCGATAACGGTATTGTGGCAGGTTTATTAATTTTTAACAAGCAATAAATTTGCTATAATAACGCTTTTGGCACTTTTAAAAATTATGACTTATTCAACTGCTGTTAATTTATCTGATATTGCGAGCCCTGCCAAAACCCGCGTCATTGTGGGGATGTCAGGGGGAGTTGATTCTTCTGTCACCGCCGTTTTGCTCAAACAAGCAGGCTTTGATGTTGAAGGCTTGTTTATGAAAAACTGGGAAGAAGATGACGGTACCGAGTATTGTACCGCCATGACTGACCTTGCCGATGCGCAAGCGGTCGCCGATAAAATCGGCATTAAACTGCATACCGCCAACTTTGCCATGGAATATTGGGATCGCGTATTTGAGCATTTTTTGGCGGAATATAGCGCCGGTCGCACCCCAAATCCTGATATTTTATGCAACAAAGAAGTCAAGTTTAAAGCCTTTTTGGATTATGCGCTAACTTTGGGGGCGGATTATATTGCCACCGGTCACTATGCGCGCCGCGGTTTTAGTGATGAAAATGGCAAAGCGCCACTACTGCGCGGACTTGATAACAATAAAGACCAAAGCTATTTTCTGCACGCGGTGGCAGGCGATAAAATCGCCAAAACCTTGTTCCCTGTGGGTGAGTTAGAAAAATCTGAAGTACGCCGTATTGCTGAGCAGTATGATTTAGCGACTGCGAAGAAAAAAGACTCTACGGGTATTTGCTTTATCGGCGAGCGACGCTTTAAAGACTTTTTACAGCAGTATTTGCCCGCTCAAAAAGGCGATATCTATACCGATGATGGCAAAAAAATCGGCACCCACGATGGCTTAATGTATTACACACTCGGTCAACGTGGGGGTATTGGTATTGGTGGGGTCAAAGATAGAGATGAGGCGCCTTGGTTTGTGTTGCACAAAGACTTGGATAATAATCGCCTGATTGTTGGTCAAGGGCATGACCATCCGATGTTACAATCCACCGAATTGACTGCCTATAAGCTTGACTGGGTGGTTGATGCACCCGCCCAACTGTTTACTGCCCAAGGCTATCGCTGTACCGCCAAAACGCGCTATCGTCAGCCCGATCAAGCCTGTACAGTTTTTGCCCTTGATGAAACGGGTGACACCATAAAAGTGGTGTTTGACGAGCCACAGCGCGCGGTGACACCCGGTCAGTCTTGTGTGTTTTATCGAGATGACATCTGTTTAGGCGGTGGCGTTATTCAAACCATCGATGCCCCCACTAGCCTGGCTGAAGTTTAAAGTTTAAATACACATCCATATACAAACAGCGCAAATTGATACCATTTGCGCTTTTTTTATACCCTGTTGATTAAGAAAAGTTTGCAGCTAAGCGTTTGTTCCACCCCGCTTTTTTTCGTAAGTAGCCAATTCCCCAGCAGCTTAAATAAATCACAAATGAAATGGTGGTGATATAAGGTGAAATCGGCAGTCCAGGTCCTAACGATAATAATATGCCGCCAACTCCAGCGATAATGGCAAACAGCATAGACAACAAATAGACATAGATAGGTCTAGCCGTCACTTGACTCGCCGCTGCCGCAGGCGTGATGAGTAACGATAATAGCAGCAATGCACCGACAAACTGCACACTCACCGCCACCACAAGACTCAGTGCAAACATAAACAGCAAAGATAAAAATGTTAAATTCAAATGCTGCGCTTGGGCAACTTGCGGATCGACTGCGGCAAATAACATGCGCTGACCAAATATGGCGATGATTGACAGTACAATCACCGCAACCACTAACATCGACTGCAATTCAGCGGGCGTGATTGCAACAATTTGCCCGGTTAATAAGCCAAATTTATTGGAGGAGCGCCCTTGATACAAGGATAAAAACAACACCCCCAGCCCAAGCCCGAATGGCAACAAAATACCCACCACTGAGTTGCGGTTTTTGCCATCAATCCCCATGACCCCTAGCACCATGCCAGCCGTCACCGCCCCAATGACGGCACCTAGCGTCACTGAAGACCCTAACCATAAGGCACACGCCGCCCCTGCAAACGACAGCTCGGCTGTCCCATGCACGGCAAACGCCATGTCCCGTGCCTGAACCATCGGTCCCATGAATCCCGCCATCACACCCAACAATACCGCGGCCACGATGGACGTCGACACCAAGGGCAACAGCTCAGCAAAGTTATCAAAATTGATGATGGTATGTAGCCAAGTTGTGAGCAGCATGTAAATTCCAAAAGTTAAAAAACCATCGAATGTGATGGCTTGTTTTTGATTGAAGCAAATAAATTAGCGAAATCGATTGATTAAGTCGACACCACCGAGCTTGGCAGTCGCATTTTCAAGGCACAGCACTTTATCTACCAAAGGTATAATCGGCTCGAGTTCATGGCTAATCATCAAAATCGCGGTATGATGTGCTTGTTTGCGATGGGCTAAAATATCACTGACCACATACTGGCTTGCCACATCAAGGCTCAGCAGCGGCTCATCCATCAACAAAACATCAGGCTCAGCGACCAAGGCTTGGGCGATACGCATGCGCTGCTGCTCACCACCCGACAGCATGGTAAGTGGCGCATCACAAAATGACTCACCACCGACTTCCGCAATGGCTTTATCCACCAAATATTTTTTTTGTTTTGCTGTCTGCCAAAAACCGCCCAAGGTTTTTTTCGGGCTAAATACACCAAACAGATAATTTTCCCCATCCAGCCCTAGCTGCACCAAGTCCCTACCCCGAATCGGTAGTTTTGGCGCAAAGTCTTTGAGCTGAGGCACATAGCCCACTCGAATATCTTTGCCAAGCGTGATTGAACCACTTGATAGTGGCACAAGTTTGAGTAAACTTCGCAGCAGTGTGGTCTTGCCTGTACCGTTGGCGCCGAGCAGTGCCACAAATTCACCCGATAAAATCGAAAAATTGACATCCTGCCAGAGCAGACGTTGTCCAAAGTGCATACTGCCATCTTTGACTTGCAGAACGACTTGCTGTGAATGGGGCGGTTTGACAAACGATTGGCAATGAATAGCCTGCTCAAACTGCCGCTCGCTATTGGCTATTTTGGTGGTTGACATGGGCATGGTGGCTACTTCTTCATCCTAACAGCAAGATTAACGACAAGATCCTAAAGGCGAGGATGGTTGATTGGCAATATCACATTGCAAAAAATCTGGGCTAAAAAATTTAAGCATTATAAGCGATAACCAGCCAATACTATACCAATTAACGCAAATTTTTCCCCAAATGCGCTAATGGGTAATCTAAAATTTTTAGGCTAATTAAAATTAGCGCGTCGCGGCCGCAAAATCATCCAGGGTTTTTTCAATAAATTGCGTATAGCTTGTCACGCCATCGGGCAGAGTTTCATAGACCGCCACAACCGGTACTGTTGATGCCTTCGCCAATGTGATTAGTTGCTTTGAGGTAGCATCCTCGGTCTGGGCATTGACAACCAACAAACCCACTTGTTTATTGCTCAGCAGGCTTTTGCTGTCATTGAGCACTTTGACCGATACCCCCGCATCCGTCTCTGATTGCACAGCATAGGCTTTTGGCGTCACATCCTTGATGCCCATATCTGCTAGCAAATACCCGATGACGGGCTCAGTAGCAAAGGCAGTGATGGCTTTTCGCTGTCCGATTTGTTGGGCTTTGACTTTAAGCGCATCAATTTGCTGGATGAATTGCTGGGTATTTTTCGCATAAATTGCTTGATTGGCAGGCGATGTTGCAGCCAATTGCTTGTTGACCGCTTCAGCCACTTTTTTTGCTGTATCAAGGGAGAAAAACACATGCTCATTGAAGTCACCGTGCGAGTGACTATGTACTTCGCTATGCGCTTCACTGGGCACGTGAGGATGATCAGATGGTTGCGGATCAGCGGTTTTTATTTCGTGTTGGGTGTCGTGTTGGTGTTGTTCACTGGCAGACTCATCTGCCGCATTGTCCGTGTTAGGCGACAGCCCTGAAAGTGCTACGGCATTAATCACCACAGGTTTGTGACTCACCGACTGAGCTAAGCTCATACCCCAATCATCATACCCGCCACCGTTGACCAGCATGACAGCGGATTTGGTGATGTTAAGCTTGTCGGTCGCTGTGGCTTGATAATCATGCGGATCTTGTGATAAATCATCGACCCCCACAATCACATTGACTTTATCCCCCCCGACCGCTTTAGCCACCGAACCCCACACATTGGTGGTGGCATACACGGTGGGTAATTGGGTATCAATAACGGTGTTTGATGAGACTGTTGTAGCTGAGCTATTTGATGCGGATTGATTTGAGGTGGATTGATTATCAGTTTGCTTTTGGCAGCCTGTTAATCCCCCCAATAGGCTCATCGTCAATGTTACCCCTGCAATCGTGGGGGTTTTTAGTAGCCTTAGTAGTAAAGGTCGGCTAAAAAAAGCATATTTGTTAATCAATGCGTTTATCATGCTGGGTCGCCCAATCAAGTATTGAGAAGATTAAAAATGTTATATTATAACATTTTAATAGTGTTCTCAAGGTAGCTCAATAATTTATGCTGGCTTGGATTTCATCTATCGCACCTTTAAATTCAACTATTTGCGCTGACCTTTTTATCCTCTGTTGCCGTAAAACCACCGACTTCAGGCGGTGGATATAAGGCAA